>CAYWHQ010000162.1:0-6744 GCA_964457665.1 uncultured Prolixibacteraceae bacterium
TAACCTGGCGGGACTCGGATGCGGATTGTATTATATCCGGGCAGTCAGAGAAGGCCGGGTGATTGCCGGCTGCAAGGTGATCGTGAGCGATTGACCTCCGCGGGGCGGTCATCACCAGCCGCTGGAACTACTGCCCGTTTTATAACCACTACTGGTCCTTCATGCATCTGACTGCATAGCCGTCTCCCTGCCAGAAATTGTACCGTTCAATGGCTCCTCCGCCAAACATCATCAGCCAGAAGATACCGTGGGTGGTATATTCCATCGTAGAGGTCCAAACGGGTGCCGCAAGGTTCAGACCGCTGAATTCACCGGCAAGGTTCCTGTTGCCGGAAGGCAGACAGGTAAATCCTGAGCTGTTGGTTGCTCCTGCGTTGGGCGGCACCCAGTGATCGAAGCCGGCTTCTTTCAGACTGCCTCCCGCAACTGATCCCGACAATCCCCAGTCGCAACTGACATCCGGATCGAGCCAGGTGGCAAGTTCACACCAATCCGGATCGGAAGCCACATGCCAACCGTCAGGACAAATCCCCTGGACCCCGGCTGCAGTCTGGTACTGCATCATCTCGCGCCACTGGTAAAGTCCGCCGTAAATATCGCAATTCAAGGGTACATCATCATAACAGTATTTCTCAATCACCGCATTGTCAGTTTGTTCCTGCGTGCCCGCTATCATGACACCGATATCCATGTTTTCCACCAGCCAGCACTGATTCCCGATCTCCACGGTATGGTATGTTTTGCTGCCATAGTCAACTGTTAAAATGCCATTACACGGCTGCAAGGGATTCCCTCCGAAAGAAAGCAACACAGTGTCTGAGGAACTCTCTCCGCAAATATTGTCAATTGTCCAGACAAGCAGGTAAACATCTCCTTCCACACCGCAAAAGACTGAAGCAGGATCGGAAGGTTCTTCCAGCCATCCGCCTTGTCCGCTCAAAATGGTCCAGCTTGCACTTTCCTCCGCTGCAGGCACATCTGCCGCCATTACAGTACAAGTCGCATCCACAATTACCTGGTCTTCCCCCGCATATGCATCACTTACAGGTGCACGTCGAGTAGGCCGGGGGAGTTTCACCCCCAGCCTCTCACAGAACCGTACTTGATAGTCTCCCATCATACGGCTCTTCATAACAATCTTATGGTAACCAGCCATATTCCCAATGAGTGAACAATGCAGGAAATGATTTGCTCACACGTCTTAACCATGTAAAACATTTAGGCCAACTGCGGATCTTATACTTATGCCTCACCCATGTTGCTATTCGCCTGTTCAATTTTTCGAATAGCCAGTCTAACCCTGATTTACGGATGTATCCATAGTATCTGATCCATCCTCGTACTTTCGGAGCAATCATAACTGCCAATTCTTGAATTGTTATCCCAACCCATCTGTGCATCGTTTTTAACTCCGCATTCAAACGTCTCAAATTCTTTAAGCTGGCTGCAGGTCGAAAGCCCCAAAACAGTTCACCGTCTTTCCGTTTGCATAAACGTGGTTTGAAAGTGAATCCCAGAAAGTCAAAACTTGCCGGGATGTTTTTCGGAGCTTTGTAGAAACGTGCTGTCCGATAACAATATACGATCCGCGTCTTTGATTCATTCAAAGTCAGTCCGTATTGTTTCAATCGGACACGTAACTTGTCCAAGATAAACTCCGATTGTTCAATACTGCGGGTATGTATCACGATATCATCAGCATATCTTTCAAATACCATGATTGAATGGTTTTGCTGCATCCAGCTATCAAACACTTCGTGCAAGTATAGGTTGGCCAATAAAGGACTTATAACTCCTCCCTGTGGCGTCCCCTTGTTGCGGTCGGTGTCTATTGCTCCGTCAATTCTTAATACCGGAGCTTTTAACCATCGTTCACAATACAGTAATACATGCTTCTTTGTTGTGTACTTTCGCAGCATTGCCATCATCTTTGCATGGTCAATGTTGTCAAAGAACCCTTTGATATCTAAGTCCACTACATACCACCTCTCCCAGCAATTCTTTGCACAGGCATCCAATGCCTGATGCGCACTCTTGCCGGGACGATAGCCATATGAACTCGGGTGAAAATGCGGTTCCAGTTCTTGTTCCAGTTCCGCCCTTATCACCTCCTGGGCCACCCTGTCGCACATCGTGGGTATCCCAAGCAAGCGTTCTTTCCCATTGGGTTTCGGTATGGACACTTCACGAACAGCGGGTGGAAAATAGCTCCCGCTGGCCATCCGGTTCCATACCGGGTACAGGTATTTGCGGGGATTCTGCTCAATCATTTCGATCGTGACATTGTCAACGCCAACGCCCTTCCCGCCCTGTTTGATCCGTTTCCACGCAGACCATACCTGATCTTTGGTTATCCCTATTGATTTTGGTTTTAGCTCGAAAATCATTCTGCTTTTTCAGTTGTTATACATTCTAAAACCTGTTATGTGAAGCCCTTCGCTCATTCCATGTTTCCATGGCTGTCATCACTACTACGGCTTCATCCGCCACATCCTTGTACATCTCTACTTTTGTCCTGACGGTGTCTCCGCTTGGGTCGTTTCGATTTGCATTACAAGGATGCTTCCCATGTTCCGTTGCCACGCCTGTTCACAGTTCCTGCCGCCTGTATGACGAATGACTGTACAGATGACTGTTCAGGTATTCTCTGTACTTTTCCTTTGTCACAATTAAAACGCAGTTATAGTCATTGTTTATCTTAGTTTTCGACACTTCTTCGACGGTTTACTTTCGTTCAGCTCCTGTGTACTCACCTGATCCCGTCTTGCGGGACCTTACTCCCTGTCTGCTCAATACCTCCCGCATTGTCGGGAAGCACCGCAGGGTGGTTTGATACCTGCTCCTGATAGCCGATACCGATAGGCCTTTTCAATTGTTGATTTGTTTGTGTTTAAAGGTTAATAATCAATTGTTTGTTTCTATCATCATGGCAACAGTTGTGCGCTTTGCCCGATGTGGTGTGCGCCACTCGCGCTCTGCGCTCATGGCGCTCAATCGTTCCTGATGCACCTTGCGGAGAACCCTTCCTCCTGCAAGGCGTTATAACGTTGAATGGCAGGCTGATCCCATGTAATCAGCCAGTAAACGCCATGGGTGGTGTACTGCATGGTGGATGTCCAGTACTGGCAGTTTCTTTTCAGGTTGCGGAAACTTCCGTCAGCTTGTCTGAAACCACTTCCCCTGGCGCTGAATCCGCTGATATTGGTTGCTGCAGCATTGGGTTCCTTCCAGTAATTATTCCCGCTCATTTTGATCTTCCCACCGGCATCTGTGCCTGATAGTCCCCAATAACAGACTACCTGGGGATCGAGAAAAGTCAGCATGGTACACCAGTCGTCATCCCTGGCCACCCGCCATCCTTCCGGACACAGACCCCTGACCGTATTCTGCTGGTACTGCATCAGTTCATCCCATTGGTAGAGGCCGCCATAACGTTCGCAATTCAGGGGATCATCATCATAACAGTATTTTTCAGCCACATCGTTGTCTGTTTGTTCCTGACTTCCTGCGATCATCAGGCCTGCATCAAGGTTTTCCCTCATCCAGCACTGATCTCCGATCTGTACTGTATGGTAACGTTTTCCCTGGTAATTAACATAGGCCAGATCCTGGCATGGCTGGATGTTGTTGTCGGCAAATGAAACAACAACCTCTGAACTGTCGGTCCCACAGGCATTGCTGATGGTCCATCGCAGGCGGTATAATTCCCCGGGAACACCCTGAAAGACGGCTGCCGGATTGTGTTTGTCGCTGAAACTGCCGTCAAAGCCGGTAACGGTCTTCCATGTCCCTGATTCCCCCCACTGCAGGTCAGAAGCAGCCAGAACCAGGCTTGTTCCGTCGACATCCAGGGTGTCGGTTCCTGCATGAGGCTGCGACAGCGGCGGATGACAGGGAAACGGGATGAAGCTTCCGTTCACGTCTCCCGCACAGAGTACCCGGATGTTCACGTTCTGTCCCGACAAAGCATCCACAATGACCGAAGGATACTCACTTACCCAGTCCGGCAATGGAAATGCGCTGATGAGTTCCACAAAACGCCTCTGTACAAGCAGGGCATCAATGGAGTTCAGATTGCCTGAAAGGTTGACATCGCCAGCCGTGAAATTAATTCCGCTCAGGCTTATCAGCTGGATGAAATGGTTGAGAATCTGAAGGGCATCAATGCTGTTCACTCCGCCAAAGGGAGCAGAAGGTTCAGCCCGGATCCCGTAATTGCCGTTCTCAAGATTGCGAAAACAGAATTGGCCATTGCTGTCCGTGGGAATGGAATCCATTACGCTTCCATCCAGAGCGGTCAGCAGGACTTTCACATTGCCGAGTTTCAGGTTTCCGGGATTCTTATATGAAACTGTTCCCCTGATTTCCGAATATAAAAGGATTTCAACGGTGTCGTATTCAACATAATATCCGTCCTGACTTGTCCTTTTTAGTGCGGTGATTCCAGTTTGGCGATAAGCTCCTCCATTTTCGGTGTTGGTTGGGCTTTTACGGTCACTATTTTTTTGGTGATGTGGTTCAGTATTTCACCATCGACGATTTTTTTTGATTCGTCTATAAATTTTCTAATCGAAACGCCTGTTCTTAGTTCGATATGCTTTGATACGACGAGTGCCATAAAGCAAATCAGGATATGCAGTTTTATTGGTTGCTCTTTAAAATGAAAGATGGGTCTTGTTTGCAGGTCGTTTTTTGATATTCTGAAAGCTTGCTCTACCTTATAAAGTTCGTGGTACCGGTCTATTATCGTCTTATTGTCGATAACCGATGCCTCCAGATTGGTGTAGTATCCCTTGATCCCAAGCAGCTTCTGCGTTTTCTCAATCAGTGCTTCATTGATCTCTATTTTTTGTCCTCTTGTCTGAGTAAACTTCGTTTTCTTGCTTTTTGACGGGTTTGCAACTACCTGTTTTGCTTTTTCGATTTGCCTCTCCATTTCATATCGATCCTTGCGATACCTTACCGACGAATAGCTACAAATAAGATAACCTCTATCGGTTTTTATCCGCATACTTCTACCGTCTTCCCGGCTGATGGTTTTGTCAATGGTTTCCAGCAGTGCTGCGGAGATATTCCCAAGCCGTGCCCCTACGATATAGTTGATGTTGTTTTGGGTCAATTGTTGTGTGTTTTCCCAGCTGATCATCGCAGCATCGGCCACCACGGTAAATTCTTTCACCCCATTTCTATTGATAAAATCTTTAATCACAGGGATGATGGTGTGCCCTTCGAAGGTATTGCCCGAAAACACCTCATAGGCAACGGGGAAGCCGTCTCTGCTTACCATCAGGGCTATCAGTATTTGTGGCTGTTGGGATTTGTTGTCTTTCGAAAAACCGTTCTTGCGAAATCCGTCTTCTTCAAAAGTTTCAAAGTAAAGTGTTGAAACATCGTAAAACAGGATGTCAAAATTGAAAGAGTAATGAAGTCCCGCAAAGCAGGCAACCTTTTGCTCGACTGTTTTCTTCAGGCCGATGCAGTCCGGGGCAATCTTATAGTATGTTTTGCGGCTATGGCTGATGCCGAAAAACTGTTCCAGCAACTCAAGGGAACGAAGTTTAGATGCGGGTTCAAATATCCTTATCACTACCAAATCGTTTAGCAAGGCAGGTAAGTCATCCAACTTAATCATATCCAAAATTGCACGCACTTGTGTGTGAAAGAAACTGTATTTTATGCCAATAAAGGTGCTGTGGTTGAGGTGCAAAAAATTGCTGGGATTCTCATCGGGGAAGATGGAGAGCTGGCTGGTGTTATCCTTAATCCACTCTTCCGCCAATATCATCAAATCGTTTAGCGCTTCCTCTGTATGTGCGGAACCGATATGCTGCAAAACAATCCTTTTGTTGTTCTGGTAAAGAATAACTTGTACAGCCCTGGCCTTGGAGGCGGTTTTAACAACCCTGATTTTCATGCTAAATCTACCTTAGTGCGGTAAATTTAGTGTTTTTAAAAATATAATCATTGATTATTAAACACTTACGACCGCACTAATTTGAGAGGGGACAAGTCAGGAAACTGTTCCCCTGATTTCCGAATATAAAAGGATTTCAACGGTGTCGTATTCAACATAATATCCGTTGTCAAGCCGGAGCAGCACCCTTACGATATCCCCGTTAGACATGGTGCCGGACAATCTGAAGAAAAGCGAATCGCAGCGTTGTTCCATGATGGCAAGGTCGTTGTACTGCCGGTCTTCACCGATACTGTCAAAGACCGGGTCCAGAGGCAACAATGATACGGTGAAAGTTGCGGGCTGAGCAATCCCTTCCCGCTGGATTTCATAGTGCAGATATGCCTGTCCGGAACTCAGGTATTGCGGTGGGTGCGCCTTAAGACTGGCTGTATACCCTGCCAGTCGTGCCGCAGTGATATTTTGGTGAAGATACCGGTGGCAATACGGTAAAATGGCAGTGAGCGGGGGCCAGAATTCGGATACCTCGGGACAAAATGACAAGATCTTTGGTTTTGTGGCCTGCTCCCCATACATCCAGTCTTCACTGCTTCCGTTGCCGATATACAGGATTTCGCTGAAAGTACCTGATTCCAGGCCGCTTTCCTCAGTCATACGGGCACTGAGAAAACGGTACAGGCTGTCGTCGGCAGTTGTCGAATCAGCTGTATAACCCCAGGGGAAAAGGAAAGCACAGGTACCCGTGTGATAATTCAGGCATAACTGAAAACCATGAGCCAGGCAGAGATCCCTGACATTTTGTGATTCCGGCTCGGAGAAGGCAGCCGTAC
>CAYWHQ010000163.1:0-6739 GCA_964457665.1 uncultured Prolixibacteraceae bacterium
GGGAGTCGGCAGAATAGGTTATCATGACCGAGCCATCGGAAGATGCTCCCCTGGTCACAATAAAATTTGTACAGGCCATTGAATGCTCAGCGATTCCGGCCATAAAAACAAATACCAAAAGCAGGTATAAAAGGTTCTTTTTCATAGGATCAGGATTTTTTGAAGGGTCAAAACTACAAAAAAAGCACAAAACTTAAAGGATTACATGAAATTGGGTTACTTTTGTATATCGTTAGTTTTCACCCATGAAAAGATACCGGATTGTTTTTGTTATGACAGGATTTCTGCTGTGTGCAGTCATTTACGGAATGCCATCTGATACGCTCCGGAAAAAGAAGAACCATTTTTATTTCGACCTCACCACGGGGTATTCGCTTCCGACCGGTAAGTTTTCGTCGGCCGATACCACAGATGATAAATCAGGTTTTGCGGCCGGAGGTTTTTATATTCAGTTCACCGGCACATGGAGAGGCGACGGGTCTGTTGGCCTGGGGTTTTCTTACACCTTTCAGCAGAATAACCTTCAGAAAGGTTATGAAACCATCAGACAGAACGTTTATCAGATTCCACTGGGCACCAGGGCATGGACGAACCACTACGTTCTTGCAGGCCCCTCCTTTCATAAGGATATAAAGCGATTCTTCATCGAGGTGAAGGTACTGGGCGGTGTGGTATTAGCCTACAACAACAGTTTTGGGATGCTTATTCCGGTGGATACGATACCGAAAAATGCCGTGGAGTCAACAGGACCCGGGACAGGGTTTGCATACCAGATCCTCTGCGGAGCCGGATATACTGTGACGCGAAATCTCGGGATCCATTTGAATCTGAGTTTTCTCGGAGGAGCCCCCCGCCGGACGAAAACATACAATTATTACAGATACGAATACGATCCGGAGTATCAGCAATATATCCCTGTATATATGGGCGGAGAGTACCAGGTAAAAAAAACCATTTCCACCATTCTGATGGGGATCGGTATCGTCTATTCTCTTTGATCTCTCCGAAATACCATTTACGATGAAAAATCTGATAATCTGTCTCTTGTTGTCACTATGTTCCCTGCCGGTCGCATATTCCCAGGTGAATATTAGAGACTCGGCGATCTATATACCGATGGTATATGCCACCTATTCCTACCAGTTTCCCGGAGGCGATCTGGCACATCAGTTCGGTGGTAATTCTTCCATCGGAGGAGGAATGATGTTCAAACCAGCCTCTAACTGGATTTTGGGTGCCGAAGGTAATTTCATGTTCGGCGGGATTGTCAGGGACGAAGATTCATTGCTGCTGCCCATATCCACGCCCGAGGGACTGATCATTGATATCAACGGCCGCTATGCCGATATTGTATTTTATGAACGGGGATTCAACTTCTCCGGTAAGTTCGGGAAGATCATTCCCCTGTTGTCTCCCAACCCAAACTGTGGTTTTATGGTGACCGCCGGCGCAGGCTTTATCCAGAATAAAATCCGGATCCATAATCCCGACAACACAGCTCCGCAGCTCACAGGGGATTATAAAAAGGGTTATGACCGGTTGAACAACGGTTTTTTTCTCAGCGCTTCCCTGGGGTATATTTTCCTTAAAAACACCCGGTTGCTCAATTTCTATGCGGGATTTGAGTTCATGCAGGCATGGACCCACAGCCGGCGGGATTTTGATTTCAATACCGGTTTGCCTTCAGATGTAAGCTACAACTCGCAATTTTACGGGATCAAGGTAAAGTGGGTGATACCCCTTTACAGGAGAACTCCCCTTGAATATTATCTGTATTGATCGGAGTTTGATTTTTTCTGCATGCATGCTTTATATAACATAGCAGTCATTGTGTACGGGCTGTTCCTTCACACTGCCTCATTGTTCAGCCGGAAAGCCAGGGCATGGACAAGCGGAAGAAGGAGTCTGCTGTCAGGGCTCTCGCGACAAACAGAGGCCTGGAGGGGATCTTCGGGTAAGGTGATCTGGTTCCATTGTGCCTCCCTCGGCGAATTTGAAATGGGCAGGCCGGTAATGGAAGCCCTCAGGAAGCATAACCCGGAATGCCGGCTGGTTGTCTCTTTTTTTTCTCCCTCGGGATACCTGCACAGAAAGAACGATCCGCTGGCCGATATTGTTACCTACCTTCCCCTCGACACACCCCGCGCAGCCTCGCGGTGGTTGGATATCCTGAATCCTGTTGCAGTCTTTTTCGTAAAGTATGAATACTGGTTCAACTTCTTTCGGGAACTAGAAAGGAGGAATGTTCCGCACTTCATGATATCGGCGGTATTCAGGAAAGATATGTTGTTTTTCAGGCGTTACGGTGGATGGTTCAGGGAAAGGCTCGGGAAAGTCACCATGATCTTTGTGCAGCAACCAAAAGATGAACTGTTGCTCAGATCTGCAGGTTTCGCCAGGGTGATCGTGGCAGGCGACACCCGTTTCGACCGCGTGACTGCTACGGTGGAGAGATCTGAACCGGTGGCCATGGTGGAACGGTTCTGTTTGAATTACAAGGTCGTGATTGCCGGGAGCAGCTGGCCCGAGGATGAGCAAATACTCCTCCCTGCGGTCAGAGAGCTTATGGATGATCCGTCCGTCAGGTTTATTTTTGCTCCCCATGATATCAGCCAGAGCCGGATCGATGCTGTCCGGTCCACCCTGGGAGTCCCCTCCCTGACACTCACCGGACTGGAGGTAAATGGTGATTCAGGCAACGAAAAAGTGCTGATAATAAACAAGATCGGATTGCTATCAAGGATATACCGTTATGCCCGTGTGGCTTTCATTGGCGGAGCCTTCGGTCAGGGACTTCATAATATCCTGGAAGCGGTCGCGTTCGGGGTACCGGTTATTTTCGGGCCGCGGCATCAAAAATTCTGGGAAGCACAGGCCCTGATCGACGAAGGAGGAGCCTGGAGTGTCGAAAGGGAAACAGCATGCAGAGACCGGTTGATTCTCCTGCTTCGTGATGATCACCTTCATGCCGCGGCATCAGACATCTGTAAAACCTTTGTAATCAAAAATTCGGGTGCCGTCAATATAATACTTCACGAGATTAACAGGCTTCGGATATGCTGAACGGCAGACGTTTTGTCATCGGCGATATTCACGGATGCATCCGTACCTTCAGGAAGCTGGTGGAGGAAAAGATGTGTCTGCAGCGTCATGACCGATTGTGGTTGCTGGGTGACATGATCGACCGGGGTCCTGATTCAAGGGCGGTGATAGATTATGTTCTGAAATTGAGAATGATGTCCATCACTGTGGTTCCCCTGATGGGCAACCATGAATTCATGATGTTGAACGCGACCAGGCAGTTTGTGTTTTTCCGGCTCTGGATGGAGAATGCAGGAGACACAACCCTTCAGAATTTCGGCATCAACAAACCCCATCAGTCTTCAATGCTCCGGATTCCGGGATTTTATATTGAATTTCTGAAAAACCTCCCAATGATAGCCGAAACACCCGGATATATTTTAGTTCACGCCGGAATTGATCCGTCGGGATGCAATCCGCACGGGGATACCGAAACACTTTTATGGACACGTAATCCCTGTAAGGATTTCCGGTACCTGGGAAACCGGAAACTGATTTACGGTCATACCCCGACACCACTCTGCGACATCATGACCATTGTTGATAACCCATCCTCCAGGGTGATCCCTCTCGACGGCGGATGCGTATATCATACCAGAACCGGATTAGGGCATCTTGTCGGACTTAACCTGGACACTTTGGAATTATTTTACCAAAAAAATGAAGAGTAGATAAGGATTTTATATATTTGTTGGGTATCATCAAAAAAATCAATATGAAAAAACAACTTTTTTTAACAGTTGCAATATCCGTTGCATTTCTTTTCCTCCTCAATTCCTGCTCCAACATCACCCTTACCAGCTGGAAGAATCCCAAGGAAAACGCACAGGTAAGCAGGATTGTGGTATGGGCCATGTTCAACAAACTCGAATTCCAGAAACCTATGGAACAGGCCATGGTTTCCTATTTCAATTCGAAAGGACTGAAAACGACCGAATCGCTGGATTTTCTTCGTCCCGACACAAAATATGAGCTGACACAACTGGAGCAAAAACTCGACAGTCTGGGTGTCGACGGACTTCTGCTGATCACTTACAAGGGCACGGAGAAGCATGAAAACTATGTTCCCCCAACCACTACCGTCTATCCCGATTTCTATTACAATTACTACAGCTATTATAACTGGGGATATCCTTACTGGGGCGCCGGTTACTCGACCGTGACCACCGGCGGATACTGGACCACCACAAGCGTCGTGAATCTCCAGGCCAATCTTTATACCAATTCAAACAACGGGTTGCTCTGGACAGGATCCATTCAGGTAACCGATCCTCAGTACATTGATGAGGTGTCTTACAATCTGGCTAAGTATATTTACGCGGATCTTCAGAAGAACGGCCTGATCAAACAGTGAGAGACCGGAATTGCAGCTAAAGGATTTTCTTTAGCAAGCTGAAAAAATTAAAGGGCACATACCTGAAAGGAAGATCGAAAAGGGTTGGGGTTCTGACCACCGATCTGCGGTTACTGAAGGCAAGAAAGCTCTCCAGACCATGGTATTTGCCCATTCCGCTGTTTCCGACACCACCAAAGGGGAGGTTGTGGTTGACAATATGCATAATGGTGTCGTTGATACAGCCGCCCCCTGAGGATGTTTGGGAAAATACCTTTTTTGCTATGTTTTCTTTTCCGAAATAATACAATGCCAGAGGTTTCTCGCAGGAGTTGATATAGTTTAACACCTCTTCAATTTCATGGAAAGTCAATATCGGAAGAACAGGGCCGAAAATCTCTTCCTGCATTACAGGGTAATCATATTCCACACCATCAATTAGCGTTGGTGCGATGTATCGTTCTGCGCGGTCGGTCTCTCCTCCGAATACCACAGTCCCATGTGACATAAGATTTTGCAGTCGCACAAAAGCCTGATCATTCACGATACGGGGAAAGAACCTGCTTCTTTTGATATCGGTTCCGTACATGGTTGTGATGGCATCCCGGAGTTCAGAGATCAGGCTATTCTTGACCGATGCATGTACAAAGAGATAGTCGGGGGCAATACAGGTTTGCCCGGCGTTTATGGTTTTTCCCCAGGCGATCCGTTTAGCTGCTATCCGGAGGTTGGCCCCTTTGTCGACCACACAGGGACTTTTCCCGCCGAGTTCCAGAATAAGAGGAGTCAGGTGGTCGGAGGCCGCTTTCATGACCACTTTTCCCAACGACGGGCTACCGGTGAAGAATATCACATCGAACCGGTGGCGAAGCAGTTCTTCATTGGTATGGCGACCACCCGTTACCGTTGTAACATACCCCGGAGGAAATACTTCTTTTATCAGTTCCTCCATCACCAGGGCCACCGAAGGGGTGTAGGGGGATGGTTTCAGGAGGGCGCAGCATCCTGCAGAGATCGCACCGATCAGAGGATTCATCAACAGCTGAAAAGGATAATTCCAGGGAGCTATGATCAATGAAACACCCAGCGGTTCGTAAATGATCCTGCCCGAGGAAGGGGCCAGGTAGAGGGGTGTATGAACAGTTGCCGGGGCAGACCAGCTCTCCAGCTTTGAAAGATGCAGGTCGATTTCCTGAAGGACCATACCGATTTCGGTCAGGTATGTTTCTTCGGGAGACTTGCGAAGGTCGGTCCACAGGGCATCCGACAACCTCCTTTCATATGCCTGGATACTTTTGCGGAATTTTTTCAGGTATTCTTTCCGGAAGGGAACCGGGATGGTTTGCCTGCTGGAAAAAAAACTGCGCATTGTTTCAATCTTTTCTCTTATGACAGAGGGAGAGGTATCGTTCATGTTGTTGATGTTTTTTGTCCCCTGAAATGTTCCATGCGGGTGTAAACAGCCGGTATCTAACCTGTCAGCCCATCGGACATATCCATAGGTATCGGGACCTTTTTTACGTTACGGTTTACAGGACTCAAAAATACGGAAACCCATGAAACAGGGATAAAATTCAATAGGATAAATATTACTTTTGCGTGGCGGGAAATTATCCCTGAGATATATTCAAGGACAGAGCATTTCAATTTGAAACCGATTCCTGAAAAACTTCAAAAGGAGGTAATCCGGCGGAACCTTTGTATTGGATGCGGGGCTTGTGTGGCTGTTGACCAGAGTGGTACGGCCAATATGGCCCGGACAAGGCACGGGCCTGTTCCCCGGTTTACGGAGCTATCGGATCTCCCTGACTTTGTGATGGAGATTTGTCCGGGCAAGGGGATTGATTATCCCCGTTTATACTGCAGCCATTACGGGAGATATCCTGAGAACTGGCTTACAGGGATCATCCTCGGTGTCAGGATCGGTTACTCAAATGATTATGGGGTAAGGCATTCAGCGGCATCCGGGGGTGTACTTTCAGAGGTGCTCTGTTTTTTATTGCGGGAAAAGTTGATCGATGCTGCCATCATTGTCAGGCAGGGAATCCCTGAACCTCAAGATGCCTCTGTATGGATTGCCAGAAGCCGCGAAGAGATCATTGCAGGGGCGCAATCAGTCTATATTCCGGTTTCCAATCTGGATATCCTTGCGCAATTGCAGCTCGGGGAGCGGTATGCCATGACCTGTCTTCCCGATCAGGCTGCCGCGCTCAGGATGTTGCAGCAAGTGGGTTTTGAACCGGCCAAACAGATCCGGTACGTGATAGGCCCGTACACCGGTACCAGTATCTATCCGGGGGCCATACAGACCTATCTTCGTCAGCA
>CAYWHQ010000164.1:0-6726 GCA_964457665.1 uncultured Prolixibacteraceae bacterium
AACGGTATGCTTTCTCATCATCGGCCAGTTCCCGGATGATCTCCATCTCGGTCCTTGCATGCGACAGCATATCCACAAAGTTGTACACGATGAAATTCAGCCTGTTAACCATAAGGTTGGGCAGTTGTTCGACCAGTTTCTTTCCATATCCCTGGTTAAGTACCTTATGATAGGAGTGGCGGATCTCTTTCCCGTATCTTTTCAGCAACTCGCCGGCAAGCTCTCCTTCATAATTATTCTTGGTCCCCTCCTCCTCCTCATTGACCCAGAATTTCGGATATTTCCTTTCAATCTCGGTAGGAAGGAGACCGGCAAACAGGGCGTTTCTTGCGTACTGGGTCACGGTGGGAAGGATACTGTAATAGATCTCTTCCTTCTCTACCCTGAAATACTGCTCAATGATGGGTTGCAGTATTTTCCACTGATCGAAGCGGAGGTTGTCGATAACGATCACAAACAAGGGCTTCGGGTCCTGGAGCAGCGGAAAAAGCTTCTCCTTGATAATATTGTGCGACTGAACCGGACGGTCGGCCGCCCGGCCATGAATCCAGTCGGAATAGTTCCGTTCCACGAAGCGGCAGAAGAGCTGGTTAGCCTCTTCCTTCTGCATCTTCAGTACCTGGTTCATCCCCTCATCCTGCGACTGGTCAAGTTTGAGCTCCCAATAGGTAATCTTACGATAGATATCGGCCCATCCTGAATGAGTCAGATGCTGGCCGATCTCCATCCCGATATTGCGAAACTCCTGCTGATACTGGAAAGTGGTTTTTTCGCTGATCAGTTTCTTATTTTCCAGGTTCTTCTTGAGCGAAAGCAGGATCTGGTTGGGTTTCACCGGTTTAATAAGATAGTCGGCGATGTTCGATCCGATGGCATCTTCCATAATACTTTCTTCTTCACTTTTGGTGATCATCACTACCGGCAAACCCGGCGCAAGCGCCTTCATCTTCATCAGGGTTTCAATACCCGACAATCCCGGCATCTGCTCGTCGAGGAATACAATATCAAATACTTTCTGCTGAAGGAGTTCAATGGCATCCTGTCCGTTGTTTACAGTGTCCACATCGTATCCTTTCTCCTTTAAAAAGATAATGTGGGGTTTCAGCAGTTCGATTTCATCATCGATCCATAAGATGCTCACTTTTTCCATCTGGTTGATTTGGTTATGAATAAATGCGTATGTTTGTGACTGGTGTTCATCCTATCGCTCCTGACAAATTTACAACAATAATGCCCGACAGGTCCACCAACAAGATCAAGACTATTAACGATCCGGTATACGGATTTATTACCCTGCCATTCGGGTCGGTGTATGATTTGTTGGAGCATCCCTGGTTTCAGCGCCTGAAAAGGATCAGGCAGCTCGGGCTCACCCACTATGTGTATCCATCCGCCCATCACACAAGGTTTCAGCATGCTCTTGGCGCCATGCATCTGATGACCCAGGCGATCCATAAACTCCGTTCGAAAGGCATCAGGATCACGGAGGAGGAATTTGAAGGAGCCTGTCTGGCCATCCTGTTGCATGACATTGGTCACGGGCCGTTTTCGCATACCCTGGAACATTCGATCATCCCGGGACTGCCGCATGAGGAACTCTCGGGCATTTTTATTTCAGAACTCAACCGGTTGTCGGGCGGAAGACTTGACCTGGCATTGTCGATCTTCAGCGGCCACTATCCGCGCAGATTCCTGCATCAGCTTGTCTCCGGACAGCTCGACATGGACCGGCTGGATTACCTGTCGCGCGACAGCTTTTTCACCGGGGTTGCGGAAGGAACCATCAATACCGACCGGATCATCCATGTACTCACTGTATGCGACGATAACCTGGCGGTGGAATCAAAGGGGATATACTCCGTCGAAAAATTTCTGGTAGCCCGACGTCTGATGTACTGGCAGGTATACCTGCATAAAACCGTTATTTCAGCCGATCAGATGCTGATCAGCCTGCTGTGCCGGGCAAAAGAACTTGGCGAACAAGGCGTCCCGCTCCATGCCACGCCTGCGCTGGAACCGTTTCTGTCGGCAAGGGTCGAGCCTGGCATGATCACGCCCGGATCCGACTGGCTGAACCGGTTTGCCCGGATGGACGATTTCGATATCGTGTCGTCGGTAAAAAGCTGGATGGACCATCCCGATCCCGTGCTTTCCAGGCTTTCGGAATGGCTTGTCAACCGGAGGCTCTTAAGGGTTGAGATGCAGAAAGATGCTTTTGATCCTGCTTATATAGCCTCTATCCGGGAACAGACTTTACGCAGCATAAACCTTACCGGCAGTGACCCGGGCTATTTCGTCCGTACAGGAACCGTCACCAACGATGCCTACAACCCGGGATATGGCGAAATCCTGATCCGTTCGGCCGACGGAACGGCCACCGACATCACCGACAGTGCATCCCAGTTCAATACCGGTATTCTCACCGGGCCGGTTCACCGGCATTTTCTGGCATATCCGAAGTTCATCCGGCAGGGCGACCCATCAGGATAGAAAAATTTCACCGGATGGAAAAATATTGGTAACTTGCGCCACGTTTATTGAGTATCAACCACTAACATTCATTGATGGACTTTACTGCGAGCCAGATCGCCGCCCTGCTCGGAGGAACCGTTGAGGGTGACCAGGATATCAAGGTTTCCAACCTGTCGAAAATTGAGGAGGGACTCCCCGGAACCATGACCTTCCTTGCCAATCCGAAATACAACCATTTCCTATACACCACCGCTGCCTCCATCGTGGTCGTCAACCGGGATTTTATTCCTTCCCAACCTTTCACGGCGACTCTCATCCGGGTCGGCGACGCTTACCAGGCCTTTGCAAAGCTGCTGGAGATGTTCAGCCAGCTGACCAGAGAAAAACCTGTTATCTCCGACAAAGCTTATATCTCCCCGGAGGCCACCCTTGGAGAAGGGGTAGGTGTTGGAGTATTCGCCTTCATCGGCGACCATACCGCCATCGGCAACAATGTGATCATCCATCCCCAGGTCTACATCGGAAACAATGTACGGATCGGTGACAACACCATCCTCTACCCGGGGGTGAAGGTTTATCATCACTGTATCATCGGCAACGACTGTATCATTCATGCCGGGGCAGTCATCGGCAGCGACGGTTTCGGTTTCGCCCCGCAGTCGGAGAACGACTTCCGGAAAGTGCCACAGATCGGGAATGTTATTCTCGAAGACCTGACTGAGGTGGGATCCAACACGACGATTGACCGGGCCACGCTGGGATCCACCATCATCCGGAGGGGAGTAAAGCTCGACAACCTGATCCAGGTTGCCCATAACGTGGAAATCGGCGAAAACACCGTGATTGCTGCTCAAACAGGGATATCGGGCTCCACACGGATCGGCCGTAACTGCATGATCGGCGGGCAGGTCGGTTTCGTCGGCCATATTACCATCGCCGACAATGTCAAAATCGGAGCCAGGGCGGGCGTGGAAGGCAGCATAACCCAGGAAGGAGCCGTCGTTTTCGGGGCACCTGCCATTGATGCCAGGATGGCCAGAAAGAACTATGTACACTGGAGAAACCTCGACGAAATTGTAAAACGTATCAACCATCTGGAGAAAGCAGAAAAGGACCGGCAGCAAAGTGATTCATCCAAATAACATTCATGAGCGAAAAGCAGCAAACCATAAAGAAGGCGGTAAGCATCACCGGCGTGGGACTTCACACCGGGAAAGAGGTGATTCTTACCTTTAAACCCGCCCCCGACAACTATGGAATTAAATTCCGCAGGGTTGACCTTAATACCGAAGTGCTGGTAGATGCCGATGTCGACAATGTTGTTGACACCTCCCGGGGCACCAGTCTGGAGCTCGACGGTGTCAGGATCGATACCGTGGAACATGTACTGGCAGCATTGTCAGGTTATCAGATCGACAATGTGCTGGTTGAGATGAACCAGTCGGAGACGCCCATCCTCGACGGCAGCTCCCGCATCTACTCAGAAGCCCTGGAAACAGCAGGTATCGCTGAACAGAAAGCCCTGAGAAAGTATTTCGAACTGCATACCAACATCAATTATAATTACCCTGAAAAAAAGGTAGAAATGATCGCGATACCCAGCAAAGATTTCAGGGTATCCGTCATGATCGACTACGAATCGAAAGTACTTCCGACACAAAATGCCCACCTTACCGATATCGCTCAGTTCCGCAAGGAGTTCGCAACCTGCCGAACCTTTGTTTTCCTGCATGAACTCGAATACCTGCTCAACAACAACCTGATCAAAGGGGGTGACCTCAGCAACGCCATTGTTTTCGTAAACAGGGCCGTATCCCGAGAAGAGCTTGACCGGCTTGCACACCTTTTCAACAAGCCAACTGTGGAGGTGCTGCCCCATGAAGGGATCCTGAACAACCTCGAATTGCAGTTCCCCAACGAACCGGCGCGTCATAAGCTCCTCGATGTCGTGGGGGATCTTACGCTGGTGGGTATGCCGGTCAAGGCGCACATCATCGCCACCCGGCCGGGTCACTATACCAATGTGGAATTTGCCCGGCTTATCAAGAAACAGATGAAGAAGGAGAAGCGGTCGGAAGAGGTACACAGGTTCGACCTGACCAAACCCCCGCTCTATAACATCCAGCAGATCCAGGGCATGCTTCCCCATCGCCCACCCTTCCTGCTGATCGACAGGATACTTGAAATGGGAAATGACTATGTCGTGGGCCTGAAGAATGTGACCATGAACGAACCCTTCTTTGTCGGCCATTTCCCGGGCGAACCAGTCATGCCGGGCGTGCTGCAGATAGAAGCAATGGCTCAGACCGGAGGCATCCTGGCGCTCAGCTTCGTGGAGGATCCGCAGAACTATATCACCTATTTCCTCAAGATCGAGAACGTGAAGTTCAGGCATAAGGTTGTTCCCGGCGATACCGTCGTGTTCTTCAATCAGCTGAGCGCACCCATCCGGCGGGGACTCATCAGCATGCGGGGCCTTGCCTACGTGGGGAATAAAGTTGTCATGGAAGCCGACATGATGGCTCAGATCACCAGAAAATAAAATACTATGAACCAACCTCTTGCATATGTTCATCCCCAGGCAAAAGTAGCCTCAAATGTGGTCATTGAACCCTTTGTAACCATCGACAAGAATGTGGTCGTGGAGGAGGGAACATGGATCGGACCCAATGTCACCATCATGGAGGGAGCAAAAATCGGTAAGAATTGCAAGATCTTTCCGGGAGCAGTGATATCGGCCATTCCCCAGGATCTGAAATTTGCCGGGGAAGAAACCATTGTCAAGATAGGCAACAACGTCACCATCCGCGAATCGGTGACCATCAACCGCGGAACAAAAGCCAGCTTTGAGACAGTGGTGGGCGACAACTCCCTGATTATGGCATACTGCCATATTGCCCACGACTGCATCATCGGAAACAACGTGGTTATGGCCAATGCCGCCATGCTGGCCGGGCACATTGAGGTCGACGACTGGGCGATCGTCGGGGGTATGGTGGCAGTGCACCAGTTCGTTCATATCGGTGCCCACTCCATCATTTCGGGAGGTTCACTGGTCAGAAAAGATGTACCCCCTTATGCCAAGGCTGCCCGGGAACCCCTCTCCTATGCGGGAGTCAATTCGGTAGGACTCCGCCGGCGGGGCTTTTCTGCCGAACAGATCAATCACATCCAGGATATTTACCGCATCATATACCTTAAAGGTCATAACGTATCCCAGGCTGTCAAGCTGATCGAAGCCGAAGTGCCGGCCACCCCCGAACGGGATGAGATCCTGACCTTTATCGCTAACTCTTCCCGCGGGATCATGAAAGGGTTTATACGACGCAGCAACGACTGATGGAGATCCGCCTCGAAGGCATAGGGAAAAAATTCGGAAACGAATGGATCTTTCGACACCTTGATGCTGTTGTACCCCCGAATAGCACGCTGGCGATCACAGGCAGAAACGGCGCCGGAAAATCCACCCTGCTCCAGATTATCGCCGGAAACCTTTCCCCCTCTGCAGGCAAAATCTCATGGACATTGCAAAACCGGCAAGTGGATCCAGCACAGCTCTTCCGGCATCTGACACTCGTTGCCCCATACCAGGAACTGATTGAAGAATTCACGCTGGGCGAGATGATCCGTTTTCATTTTTCCTTCAAAAACATCCTCAAAGGCTTTTCTCTTGCCGATCTTATCGCCATGACAGGATTCACCGATCCCCTTCACAAACCCATCCGGCAATTCTCCTCAGGTATGAAACAGAGAGTAAAGCTGCTTCTGGCCTTTTTCAGCGATGTTCCTTTGATCCTTCTGGACGAACCAACCATGAACCTCGACGAGGCAGGGATCGGATGGTACAATCTGCTGGTCAGAAACCACACCTCCGGCAGAACACTGGTGATCTGTTCCAATCAGATACAAACCGAAGCCGCATTCGCCCTGCGGAGAATCGATATCCAAGATTTCAGGGGTAAGCAATAAAATAATACTCCCGCCTGCCGGAATAGAGGCTCGTCAATCCCTTTTCATCCAGGGGAGGTGTATCATGAAGATATCCCCTGAGCGTATTCAGCTTTAATCCATAATCCTCACACAACAACCGGAAGATATGGCCAGGGGTGGTTCCATAGCAATCGGCCGCACCCATCCCAAACTCAAAGATTATCAGCGGTTTCGACCGCCGGATGGTTCTGCTCGCCCCTATAAGCACTTGGTATTCCGCACCTTCCACATCGATCTTGATCAGGCCGATGGACACATCCTCCG
>CAYWHQ010000165.1:0-6676 GCA_964457665.1 uncultured Prolixibacteraceae bacterium
GGAAGTTACGGCCTGATTCTCCCGTTACTTTCTGGATTTGGGCAAGATTCAGGGTTTCGATGCGCATGATATCCGAATACCTGGAATCGATCCTCAGGTTGAACCGGTAAAGAAGGATGATCAAAGCCACAAGGAATAGCAGAATCAGAGGATAGAGATACTTTCTGAACATCAGGTGATCGATTTGGCTACCGGTTGAATGAACAAAGATACTGAAATACTAGGAATTATTTCTTACCGCACGAAGGATATGTCTTTTCTTTCCGGGACCAGGCAACCGGCTGACCGAAAACCCTGAGGCGGTCAAAGCGCGTTTTACATCGCCGCTGGAAGAGTATGTGAGTATGAGTGCGCCGGGTTTTGTCATCTCTGATAGTTTTTTGAAGACCCCGGGCTCCCATAATTCAGGCTGAACCTTCGGACTGAAGGCATCGAAGTAGACCAGGTCAAAAGCGGTCCCGTCAGAATCAAAGGTTTGCAGGGCCGAACAGATCTTCCGGATCATGAAGAACGGGGAGATTTCTATAGGTTTGTTCCATCCGGACTGATGGAGTTCTGTGTAAACCCGCCGGGCATCGACTGATCCCAGCAGTCCGGGATAGTTCAGCATATTAACAAGGCCTGGAGAGAGTGGGAACGGTTCCAGCGCATAATAATATACCCTGATTTTCCTGGATTCAGACTCTATGAAGGATAGCAATGCATTAAGCCCGGTTCCGAATCCAACCTCCAGAATGTTGATTACCCGTTTATTATTTGCCGCAACCCTGAACCCATTTTCAATGAAGATGTGTTCCGATTCGGTGACGGCACCATGTACCGAGTGGTAATGCTCGTTTAGCTCCGGGACAAACAGGGTATGAGAACCATCTGCAGTGAGCACCAGCATTGAATTGAGAATTGAGAATTACGACTTACGAATTACGGATTACAATTTTAATAATCTCCTTACTCACAATAATCTATCTCAAATATTCCTGTGCCCTGCGCCCTGAGCCCTGCGCCATTACCAGAGCCTCGGGTACTTATTTGGGTTGTATTCGTGCATCATGGAATAGACCGCTTCGAATACGTTCTCTGCATTGGGGTTGGAGAAGTAGTCGCCGTCGTTGCTGTAGGCCGGCCGGTGGTCGAGTGAGGTCAGCGTTTTTGGTTCGGCATCGAGGAATGGGAATCCTCCCTGTTCTTCCAGCACTTTTTGCATCATGTAGGCGGTTGCTCCTCCGGGTACATCCTCATCAAAGAAGATGATCTTGTTGGTTTTCTTCAGGGAGTTGAGAATGGTGCCGTTGCGGTCGAAGGGGATCAGCGACTGTACATCGATCAGTTCGACGGAGATGCGGAAGTCTTTAAGCTGTTGAACGGCATCCTGGGCGATCCTGACACAGGATCCGTAAGTGACAAGCGTCACGTCGGTACCTTCGTTGAGGATCTCAGGGATCCCGATCGGAACACGGAATTCGCCGATATTTTCGGGCATCCGTTCCTTCAGTCTGTAGCCATTCAGGGGCTCGATCACCAGAGCCGGGTCGTCGGAAGCCAGCATGGTATTGTAAAAACCTGCCGCCTGGGTCATGTTTCTTGGAACGAGCACGTACATGCCGCGGATGGAGTTGATTACCATGCTGAGGGGGGAGCCGGAATGCCAGATCCCTACCAGGCGGTGTCCACGTGTGGAGATGATCATGGGAGCCTTCTGACCACCCTTGGTCCGGTAATGGGTGGTGGCCACATCGTCGCTGAGGACCTGAAGTCCGTAAAGCAGGTAGTCGAAATACTGGATCTCGGCGATGGGGCGGAGCCCGCGCAAGGCCATCCCCAATCCCTGCCCCACTATCGTCAGTTCCCTGATACCCGTGTCAAAAACACGGTTTTCACCATATTTTGCCTGCATGCCTTCAAGGGTCTGGTTCACCCCGCCGATCTGTCCGACATCTTCTCCGAAAACAAGCATCAGCGGGTTTTTCTCCAGCAGGATGTTGTAGTTGGCGTTGAGGATCTCGCGGCCTGTCACAACCTGCGCATCCTCCCGGTATATGGCCGGTATGGGAGGGATCTTTAAAGCTGCCTGTTCCGACTGACTGTAGAGATGGGATGAATACCGCTCCGCGTTGAGTTTCCGCTGCTCTTCCATCCAGACATCCAGGTCGGCCTTCATCGGTTTTTTCATGCTGCAGGTGGTACAGACATCGCGCAGGATCTTTTTGGCGGAGGAGATCACATCCTTACGCAGCGGTTCGGCAATCTGCTGGAGGTCGGCCACCACTTTGTCGATCCGGTCCTGCTTCTTACAAGGGCAGTTGGTAGTTTTCACCACCTTGATAAGATGTTCGCGCTCGGCTTTGATGGGGGCCTGGAAAGCTTTCCAGGCATTGTCGCGGGCTGTCTTCGCAGCCTTAACCGCATCGGCTTCAATCTTGTCGAGCTCTCCGGCATCAGCTAGTTTTTCTTCCAGGATCCACTCCCTCATTTTGCGGATGCAGTCGAATTCCTTCTCCCATTCCAGCCTTTCCTTCGACTTGTACCGTTCGTGTGATCCGGAGGTTGAATGACCCTGTGGCTGCGTCAGTTCCGAAATGTGGAAAACCACCGGCACATGCTCACGGCGGCAGATTTCAATGCCCTCTTCAAAGGTGTCCAGCAGGGCAGGGTAGTCCCACCCTTTGCAGGTGTAGAGACGGATGCCCGGATTTTTCTCATCCCCCGAGAATCCTTTCAGCAGTTCATAAATACTCTCCTTGGTGGTCTGGTACTTTTTCGGGACGGAGATTCCGTACCCGTCGTCCCAAACCGCAAGCGCCATGGGAACCTGAAGCACACCGGCGGCGTTGACCGTTTCCCAGAAATGACCTTCGGAGGTGGAGGCGTCGCCGATCATCCCGAAGGCAACCTCGTTGCCTTTCACGGTGAACATTGAAGCGTGCGGCAGCATCTCCGGGCTGTTCCGGAAGATCTTCGAGGCAAGCGCGAGCCCGAGCAAACGGGGCATCTGGCCGGCAGTGGGAGAGATGTCGCCGGAGGTGTTCTTCTGTTTCGTAAGGTCCTTCCAATTGCCCTGGTCATCGAGACTGCGGGTTGCGAAGTGGTTGTTCATCAACCGTCCCCCATTGTCGGGATTCCGTGTCATGTCAGTATCCCCGTAAATCTGGGCAAAGAACTTCTCCATTGTTCCCCAGCCGGCCGCCATCATGAAGGTCTGTTCCCGGTAATAGCCAGAACGCCAGTCACCCTCGCGAAAATATTTGGCCATGGCGATCTGCGGAACCTCTTTCCCATCGCCGAAAATGCCAAAGTTGGCACGACCGCCGAGCGCCTCCCGGCGTCCGAGTATGCTGATCTGACGCGATTCGTTGGCCAACTGATAATCTGCCAACACCTCCTCTTTGTTGAATTTTCTCTTTTTTGTCATTTCCATATCTGATTATTTCTACGCAGGTAAAAAGGTTCCACATTTTTACAAGCTCACGAAGAAGCCACGAACACGAAGAATCCTATACCTCAAATTCATCTCCTCCTCACCTCATCACCCAACTTACCTCCCTGCCTCTCTATTTCCCTACTAATAATTCTCCGCCATCAACTCAAAATATGCCTGGGGATGTGCGCATGCCGGGCAGTTCATCAGGGCTTTGGCGCCATAATGAATATACCCGCATTTACGGCAGATCCAGTAAACTTTTTCTTCTTTCTCGAATATCCTGTTTTTTTCCATGTTGGAAAGGAGTTTCAGGTATCTTTTCTCATGGTGCTCCTCCACCTGGGCGATCAGTTTATAGGCGGTCGCAACTTTCGGAAATCCCTCTTCTGAAGCCACTTTTGCGAATTCCGGATAGAGCATCGTCCACTCTTCGTTCTCCCCTTCGGCTGCAGCCTTCAGGTTTTCGGCTGTGGTTCCGGTCCTGCCGGCCGGGTAGGTCGCGGTGATCTCCACAGTTCCGCCTTCCAGAAAGTTGAAGAAAATTTTCGCATGCGATTCCTCGTTCATAGCCGTCTCCTCAAAAAATGCCGCAATCTGCTCAAACCCTTCCTTCTTAGCGACCTTGGCATAGAAAGCATAACGGTTCTTTGCCTGCGACTCCCCTGCGAAGGATTTCAGCAGGTTTTTCTCTGTGCGGGTTCCTTTGATCGTTTTTTCCATGGTTTTTTTCTTCAAAGATAAGCAAAGAGGTTTTATTCCATTTCAATATAGTCGGCTTTCGTCACGGCACAGATCGGGCAGATCCAGTCATCGGGGATATCCTCGAAGGCAGTTCCGGGAGCAATCCCGCTGTCGGGGTCTCCTTCTGCCGGATCGTAAACATGACCGCAGATGGTGCATTTATATTTTTTCATGGAAGTTGATGTGCTGATGTGGATTACATGCCTGGTTAACGACCCTCTATCCATTGTACGATTTTATCCGAAAAAGGAGATTCTTTCGGTGGAATCATGCCCACTACTTCGCCCTCCTCGCTGATCATGAACTTCTGAAAGTTCCAGGATACCGGTGCGTCGATCACGCCGTTCTGGTCTTTGGAGGTGAGCCATTGGTAAAGGGGATCCATGTCGTTGCCCTTGACAGAAATCTTGGCCATCATCGGGAAGGTAACCCCGTACTTTACCGAGCAGAATGTTTTGATCTCCTCATTGGTTCCGGGCTCCTGACCCAAAAAGTTGTTGGCGGGAAATCCGAGGATGACGAATTTGTCCCCTCCATATTTTTCATAGAGTTCTTCCAGCTTTTCATATTGCGGGGTCAGGCCGCATTTGGAAGCCACGTTGACGATGAGTACTTTTTTACCGCGCAGGGCGCTGAGGTCAAAGGGCTCACCGTCGATGGTAGTGGCGGTGAAGTCGTACAGCCGTTTGTGTTTTTGTGCCTGTGTCATGGGGATCATTGCGATCAGCATTATGATTGTCAGAATTGTTCTCATTTTTTTACTTTTATCAGTTTAGATTCGAAACGGTGTTGCAAAGATACGGTATTTTCGTCTTATTTATACTTATTCTAAACAGCTTTTTATCTTCATGCAAAAATCATACGCAGGAGAAAAACACTGACAAAATGGCAAATATAGAAGTAACAACCGGTTCCCGGGCGCCGGAATTCAGCCTGCCGGATGCGGAGGTGATTGGCATCAGCGCCGATGATGCGGCATCACACCGGAGCTTTGCGAAGAACCATCGGCTGCCATTTATACTGCTTTCGGATCCCGATGGTGTGGCCGCGGGAAAATATGGGGTGAAGAAAACCCTGGGCCTGCTTCCGGGCCGCGTAACCTTCGTGATCGATAAGCAGGGCATTGTGTTGATGCGTTTCTCCTCGCAGTTAAATTTCGGGAAGCACATTGAGCAGGCTTTGCAGGTGCTGAAGGGGAAATAGGGCACAGGGCGCAGGGCACAGGGCGCAGGGCACAGGGCACAGGGCACAGGGCGCAGGGCTCAGGGCGCAGGGCTCAGGGCGCAGGGGAAATGACGTGGGAGGTGTGACAAGCCTTGTTGAATCGAGTTGCTGTAAAAGTTAAAATTTTTCCAGAGCTCCTATTCCGAACAGCGCATAATCGTATTTCACAGGATCCAGCGGGTCCAGGTTGCGGAGGTTGGCTGTCAGCTCTTCCACTGCCTGCCAGTCGTTTGACTTGCGGGTGAGCAGTCCCAGCATGCGCGCGATCCTGCCGGAATGTACATCCAGCGGGCACATAAGGTCAGGGGGGGAGGCGATGTTCCAGATGCCGAAATCGACGCCGCAGTGGTCTTTCCGGACCATCCAGCGCAGGAACAGGTTGATGCGCTTGGCAGCGCTTCCCTGCGTGGGGTCGGCCACATGTTTTGCCGCCCGGTGGCGTGGATGGTGCAGCAGGAAGATATTGCGGAAGCGTGTAATCGCCAGTTTAACCCCATTGGAACCGGTTTCTCCGAAGGCGGATTCCAGCCCGCCATGATGCCTGTAAATATTCTTCAGTGATGTAAGGAAGAAGATACAGTCTTCGCCGTTAAAGGTACGGTGTGTGAAGCTCCGGAATGGGTCCATTTCCCGGAGGGTGGCATGGAGGAGGAAATCGTGAGGTTCCATATACATCATCTCCATCAGACGCCTGGCATTGCGGAGGATCACCGGTCGGGATCCCCAGGAGATGGTGGCGGTAAGGAAGGCCGCGATTTCGATATCCTCTTTTTTGGTGAACAGGTGGGGGATAGCGACCGGGTCGGTTTCGATAAAGGAAGTGGTGTTGTACTGAAGGTACTTTTCTTCGAGAAAGTTTTTCAGATCTTCAGGATGCAATTCCATAATTTTTCCCTATCCTTATCGGGTAAAACTTTCACAAAAATAGGTATTATGTCAGCAGGACTGTTCTGTAAATTGCTCTGCATCGCCCTTGTTTTAGTGGCTGTCAGAACCCTTTCCAATCCCTTCAGCCCCTGGAACGAGGAGGGGCGACCGACAGTCCGGGACCCTGCGTCACCATATAAACGGTAAAGCAGGCCCACAGTCCCTTTCATTATGACCTGAGACCGTCCCTGCCGGTATAAGCCAGGTCAGGATCGATATCTCCCGGCTTCCCGCGGGGGCTTATCTGTTGAAAGGCGGCAAGGGAGAATCAATAATATATAGAAATGGTAAGATTGTAAAATGGTAAAATAATTTCACCATTTAGTTAAGAACCTGGACGGCCTTCAGCAGACCTTTTCCGATTTC
>CAYWHQ010000166.1:0-6672 GCA_964457665.1 uncultured Prolixibacteraceae bacterium
GTTTGTTAATGACTGCACTTGCAAGATGGGTCCGGTGCTCAGGCAGGAACTTAGCCTTCAGCAAGGCATCCGCAACTTTCTCATCGCCGTAATACCGGCGGCACTGCCGGATGTCCTCCACGTCGCCCCGCTCAAAAACCCGTTCAATAACAAAGTTGGCCCGGAGGTCGTAATCGAGTTTCTCGAAATTGACATCCCAGAAAATCCGTTTATCGAAAACCGGTTTTGGTTTTGGGTCCATAGAGCAAAGATATAATAAAGTGAGCAAGTGAACAGGTGAACAGGAAGAACCACTCCGCCACTCCGCCACTCCGCCACTCCGCCATTCCGCCACTCCGCTATTCCGCCACTCCGCCACTCCGCCCGAAAAACTCATATACGATCTTCCCCTTGCTCTTGCCGATCACCTCCTGTAACTCTTCCAGGGAGGCCGAACGGATGTTCTTCACAGATTTGAATTTCCATAACAGTTCCTGGGCAGTGCGGTACCCGATGCCTTCAATATCAGTAAGGACTGACCTGATGGTTCCCTTTTCACGGCGTTTCCGATGATGGGTGATGCCGAACCGGTGGGCCTCGTCGCGCATCTGCTGGATCAGCCGCAGCGTTTCTGATTTTTTGTCGAGATACATCGGAAGCGGATCGTTGGGATAATAGATCTCTTCCAGTTTTTTGGCGATCCCGATCACCGTGACCTTGCCCATTAATCCGAGTTTGGACAGACTGCCGATGGCCGCCGAAAGCTGCCCTTTGCCTCCGTCGACCACGATCAGTTGCGGAATGGGTTTTTTTTCTTCCATCAAACGGTGGTATCTCCGGTAGATGATCTCTTCCATAGAGGCAAAGTCGTTGGGACCTTCCACGGTTTTAATATTGAAATGACGGTATTCGCTCTTGTCGGGCCGGGCGTTCTTAAAACACACCATGGCAGCCACCGGGTATTCCCCCTGGATGTTTGAGTTGTCGAAACACTCGATATGCTTTGGGAGTTCCGTCATGCGCAGGTCTTTCATTGCCTGCTCGAGGATCCTGGTACTCCGGTTCTCAGGGTCGACCATATCCTTCTGCTTTTCTCTTTCGAGCTGATAGTATTTGACATTCCGCTGGGAGAGTTCCAGCAGTTTCTTCTTGTCTCCGATTTTCGGGATGGTGTAGAGAACGCCCTTCATCTCATAGTCGAGGGAGAAGGGGAGGATGAGTTCGGGTGACCGGCTTTCAAACCTCTGGCGGATTTCGGTCACGGCCAGGGTCAGCAACTCCTCATCCGGTTCATCCAGTTTTTTATGAATTTCAATGGTATGTACCTGGATGATCGCACCGTTCATCACCTTCATAAAATTCACGTAGGCGGTGGAGGCATCGGAGATAATTGAAAATACATCGACATCATTGATGGTCGGATTGACCACCGTTGACTTGCTCTGGTATTTGTCGAGCAGTTCGAGCTTCTCTTTCACCAGCTGTGCCTTTTCAAATTCCAGTCTGCCGGCGTATACCATCATTAATTCCTTCAGCTGTTTCACCACCGTGTGGATATTTCCTTTGATTATCTCGCGGATAGCCGTTACCGACTGATCATATTCTTCCAGGCTCTGGCGTCCTTCGCAGGGCCCCTTGCAGTTACCCAGGTGATATTCAAGGCATACCTTGAACTTTCCGCTTTTTATATTCTTTTCAGTGAGGTGAAGGTTGCAGGTACGAAGGGGATAGAGTTGCCTGGTCAGGTCGAGCAGCGTGTGCATCAGGCGAACGTTGGCATATGGCCCGAAATAGGCCGAGCCGTCGCGGATAACATTCCTGGTATGGAAAATCCGCGGGAACGGTTCGTTTTTGATACAGATCCATGGAAAGGTCTTATCGTCTTTCAGTGCAACATTATAGTGTGGTCTGTATTTTTTGATGAGATTGTTCTCCAGCAGGAGGGCATCCTGTTCCGTGTCCACCACGATATACCGGATATCTGCAATCCGCCGTACGAGCATCTGAAGCTTGCCGCTCACCGAATGGATCTTCACAAAGTAACTGCTGACCCTTTTTTTCAGGTCTTTGGCTTTCCCAACGTATATGATCTGGTTTTTTTCATCGAAATACTGGTAGACTCCGGGTTTATGCGGAATATTCCTGACGATTCCTTCGAGGTGGGAGAAATATTTATTCAGCGCGTGTACCATGGTCATTTCAGGCCGGCAATGATGCTGCGAGCAAACAATCCGGCTTCCTGAAGTTCCTGAATGTCGGGATGACCTATCGTTTCCTTCCGCATGCCTGCAAATTTCATTAAAAGCGGAATGCCGCTTGCGGCAAGCATACCGGCAGTTTGTTCTGCCAGCTCCCCGCGGCAATCGAAGAATCCTTTCAGATCGGCCTGTGGTGCGGCTTTTCTGCATTTGTCAAGGATGCTGCCGAGCATCTTTTTCGTTGCGTCATCCTCATTTCCGGAAGACATGGCATGGGTAACAAACAGGGCCAATTTCTGTTCTTCAGGTATACCGGCAAGGAAAGTAATGATTTCCCGGGGTGGACGAAACTGCATGATCGGAAATCCCGCGAAGATCAGGTCAAAAGTCGCAGATGAAGGCACGTCCGATAAGGGCAGAAGCAATGCATGCGGGATCACCTGGTGGATGGCTTCCGCGACTTTCCTTGTGTTGCCGGTAACCGTATGGTAAGTGACCAGTATCATCCGGAGGCTTTCAACGGAATTTACCGTATCACCAGTTTCTTTGCAATGGTGTGTTTTTCCGAATGAACAATGATAATATAAAGGCCCTTATCGAGGTTTTGCAGGGGAAGGATTCTGGAAACGGAACCTGCTTTTTCAGCAGAAATATAAAGAGATAACACTTCATTCCCAAGGGTATTGACCAGACGGATTGTCAGGTCGCCGGGGTCAGCCAGGATACAGGTGATCCTGGTAAAATCGCAGGCAGGATTGGGGTCTGCGTGTAATGAAATATCGTTGGTTCCGGCTACCCTGCCTATGCCTGTAAATTCAGGGGTGATATAGCTGTAATAAACATCCTGTTCCCCGTTAAGTGTGTTGGCCCATGCAAGATGCACACCGTGAAGATCGGATTCCATATCGAAATAGTCGCCCATTTTCTGCTGCTGTGGCCAGCCCACATGCGGGTCAAAGGCTTCGCTGAGCCGGAGGTTGGCCGACCAGGTTTCTCCTTCATCCAGGGAATAGGAATAATAGAGAGAAGACATGAAGCCCTGGGGGATGTCGTCACGGGTATCGAGCCACACGGCGTCGATTCTTCCGTCGGGAGCTACCGACATGGTGCCGAACCATTGATAAGCGCCGGTTCCGGGATCATCGTTCACCCTTACCGGATCGCTCCAGGTCATCCCCCCGTCGGCGCTGCTTGCGAACATCACATCGCCCGGATCTCCGTTCGAATTTCGGGTGACCGAACCCAGTACATAAACATTGCCGCTTCCGGGGCTTTCCGACCGGTCAACGTCGACATTCATCTGCCCCATGAGTCCGACAGGGTTGATGGGCGACTGGATGGCTGAGTATCCGTCGAGGTTTACCGGCACCCAGTAATCCCATTGAACCGGCAGCGATGGATCCCACGCAGCTGTTGCTTTGGCAATGATCGGGCCTCCCCATGCCCCCGAACCGGTGACAAAGAGTTCTCCGTTTTTACCGACTGCCATGGTTCCCCAGTAGGGATTGCCGGGAATACTGACACACTCCTCGTAGGAGGAACCGCCATCAGTAGATCGCGTAAAATGGTCGGGAGTGCAGGAGCTGTAGAAGGAGGTCCAGAATGAATGGATGAAACCTTCGCCGGAACTTTCGCTTTTATCAATCACCATCCATTGTTTATCACCTCCGCGGGCCTCCACACCGTCGTCCCAGTTTGCTCCGCCGTCGGCGCTCCGGAATACCCTGCAGAAATAGGAGCCGTTGTTGCTGGTCAGACTGTTGTAAAAGGAGGTGCCCTGGTTACTGAACTCAAGGACCGGATCCGACCGGAAGACACCTGGCTGGATGGATCCGGGGAATGTCCAGGTTTGACCGGCATCGGCCGAGTAACCATATCCGGCCTGACGGAAATTGCTGTTCACATTGTCGAACTGACGCCATCCGATCACGATCTGGTCAGGATCCACCGGATTGACAGCAATGGATGGTTCATTGGCAGCATCCCCCACAATGTTGTTGCCATTCGCATCCACGTTCACCTGGGTGGTGAAAATGGTCGCACTTTTATATCTGGCTGCCGGGGTGGTTTTCTTATTGCCAAACTCATTGGGCATATAAGGCATGTCGGGCACCTCATGGTGGGCCTTTCTGATCTGTTCAACCGAAAGGGGACCCTGTTGAGCCTGAATGGTCAGAACAGCAATAAGGGCCAGAAATAATACGGATAAGGATTTCATTGGAAGATGGTTTATTGCACAAAGTTACAAAAACTCCATGCCGGTTGTTTCTCTGAAAGTAATTCTATTTCCGGGGAAGGATGATGGTAAAACAGCTCCCCTTTCCTTTCTCACTCTGCACGGAAATACTACCGCCATGTTTTTCCACGAATTCCCTGCAGAGGATCAATCCCAGTCCTGTCCCTTTCTCGCTGGCGGTTCCTGGCCGGGAGTACTTACTTTCAATTTTGAAGAGCGCTGATAATTCAAGCGGATCCATTCCTAAACCATGATCCGTGATCAGTATCCTGATTTCTTCGGATTCTGCCTGAAGTTGTATTTCAACTTTTTCGCCGGAGTGGGAAAATTTGATGGCGTTTGACAGCAGATTTCTCACTACCAGTTCGATCATACGGGGGTCAACCATTATGGAAAGAGGTTGCTCAAACCGGCGTAAAATGCTGATATTCTTGTTGGAAGCCTGCAATTCCACGGATTGGACCGACGATTCAATGAGACGATGCAGATCTGTTTCAGCAGGATTGAATGTAAACTGACCGGTTTGAAGGTTTGCCCAGGTCAGCAGATTCTCCATCAGCTTGTAAGCCTTGATGGATGATGACCTGACGATATTCAGGTATTTTTCAAACTGCTGCTCGTTGAGGTTTTTGTAATTGGATATCAGGGTTTCCGTAAAACCGATGATGGAATTGAAGGGACTTTTCAGGTCGTGTGCAATGATGGAGAAGAACTTATCCTTGGTGGCGTTCAGTTGTTCCAGTTCCCTTGTATGTTTTTCCAGCAATTCTGTCGTCCTGCTGTTCCGGAGAGCGATTGCCGCATATTCGCCGAATGCGGAGGCAGTCTGGGCATCCTCATCGGTAAAATCACCCTCCTTGTTTGAGAAACCCATGATTCCGACAGTTTTCCCATCGATGTTCAGCGGGGCAAATAAAACATTCGGCAAGTCCATGTGTCCTTCGGGCATAAACTGAACCCATGCACTTTCCATAAAACGGTTGTCGTACACGGTCTTTCCCGTTCTGTAAGCTTCCGCTCTCAGCCCTCTGACAGGCATCGGCAGCGACGGATCTACCGTACATGTTACACCTCCGTCTTCCAGGAAAAGAAGTTCATTTTCCTGTCCGTCGTCGGAAAGCAGGGCGACATATCCTGCCTTTGCGCCAATCGTTCTGGCGCATGCATCGAAGATCCTTTTGGCGGTATGCTGAAAGTTACCTGATTCGAGAATCATGTGGGTTGCAGTCAGCAGTTCATTCAGATTATTTTCAGCAGTGCGGTGAGAAGACTCCAGGTGTTCGAGCTTTTTCCTTAGCTTTTCATTTTCTGCCTGCAGTGAGGCTAAATCAACCTGATTTTCCATGGTTTCAGAGTATATGTTTGTCTATGATCTGAAACAAAAGATCCTTATTGATGGGTTTTGCAATATAGTCGTTGCATCCTGCAGATTCACTCAGCTGACGGTCGGCCGACATGGCATATGCTGTCTGGGCGATGACAGGCAGTGCAGGTCTTATGGCCTTGATATCTGATGCAAGTTCCCAGCCGCTGGCATCGGGCAACCTGATGTCCATAAGCACCAGATGAAATGAGTCGAGTATATCCATCAGTTTTTTGACTTCATATCCTGAGTAAGCGGAGATCAGTTCCACACCTGTTCGCTTCAGAATGATGCGGAGGAATTCCATATTCGTCTCCTCGTCCTCCACCAGCAGGATCTTTTTTCCGCTCCAGCTGTACGTTTGAATATCTCCTTTTTTGATAACGGATTCAACAGGTTTCTGCTTTTTGACAGTGGGTGACTCGAAAGGTATCCGGATGGTAAATGTGCTCCCTTTGCCAGGCTGGGATTCAACCCTTATATCTCCACCCAGGTATGCGAGAGATCCTTTGCAGATAGCCAGACCCAGGCCGGTTCCGCCATATTTCTGGAAATAACCGGTGGTGCTTTTGCGGAAGCGTTCGAATATCACCGGAATATCCTCCCGGGGGATCCCGATTCCCGTATCTGTCACATAAAATGATATCAGGCCTTCTTCAGGGGGATTGTAACCAAAACGGATGGAACCCTGCTCGGTGTATTTGACCGCGTTGTCGAGCAGGTTTGACAATACCTGCTTCATAATGTAACCGTCGGTGAAGATAACCGTTCCTGTTTCCGGGGGTTCATGTTCAGCAATCAGGCGGATATGTTCTTTACCTGCTTTTTTCAATTGTCCGGAGATCTCAGACTCAAGGTCCAGAATCATTTTCGCGGGAGTGACCTGCTCCCTGACT
>CAYWHQ010000167.1:0-6657 GCA_964457665.1 uncultured Prolixibacteraceae bacterium
GATATAAGCTGAGGGGACCAAAAGTCCCCTCCGTCATTGAAAGAGGTATATGATCATACAAAAAGAACTCGAACAAGCCATCAGGTCGTTTTTGCAGGATTCCAGCCTGTTCCTTATCGATACCAAAATAAGACCGGGGAACAGGATCATGGTATTCATTGACGGAGACCACGGAGTGACCGTCGATGATTGCCAGGCCCTGAACAGGCATCTTGAGCAAACCCTGAACCGGGATGCAGAGGATTTTGAACTGACGGTCTCATCGGCGGGCGCCGACAGACCACTTAAAATGCCCCGGCAATATAAACGCCTTCTGAACCGGACCCTGGACGTGGAGACCAATGACGGCCAAAAGTATTCCGGTATTCTTATCTCCTGCGGCAATGATGATATCGGTCTAGAGGTTACAGAGAAAATTTCTAAAAAAGAATCCCGCAAAGTCATCCATGTCATTCCTTTCGTGAATATCAAAAATGCCTGTACCATTCTCTCCTTTAAAAAATAAATCCTAACCATTTACCAACCTTAACCACAATCCTCTGATTATTATGGAACAGTTGAATCTGGTCGAAACCTTTTCTGAATTCAAAGAGTTCAAGAACATTGACCGTGAAACCATGATGCGGATCCTTGAAGATGTCTTCAAACACATGCTGGCCAAAAGATATGGCTCAGCCGACAATTTCGACATCATCGTCAACATCGACAAAGGAGACCTGGAGATCTGGCGGAACAGGACAATCGTCGAGGACGGCGCCGTAGAAGATGATAATACCCAGGTTGCTCTTTCTGAAGCCATCAAGATAGAACCCGATTTTGAAGTGGGGGAAGACCTTTCGGAGGAGATCAAACTGGTCAGTATCGGTCGCCGTGAAATCCTTTCCATCCGCCAGAATCTCATCTCTAAGATCCAGGAATACGAGAAGAACAATATATACCAGAAATACAAGGATAAAATCGGGGAGATCATCACCGGTGAGGTATACCAGGTCTGGAAAAAAGAGATCCTCGTGCTGGATGATGAAGGGATTGAGCTGATCCTTCCGAAATCCGAACAGATTCCCTCCGACTTCTACCGGAAAGGCGATGCCATCAGAGCCGTGGTGTCGAGGGTTGAAATGCGCAACAACTCCCCGGTCATCATCCTTTCCCGCACCGCCGAGGTTTTTCTTGAAAGGCTTTTCGAAGCGGAAGTTCCGGAAGTCTTCGACGGACTTATCAGCATCCGGAAAATCGTCAGGGTTCCTGGAGAAAGGGCCAAGATCGCCGTAGAATCCTACGACGACCGTATCGATCCCGTGGGCGCGTGTGTCGGGATGAAGGGATCGAGGATCCACGGAATCGTAAGGGAACTGAAAAACGAGAACATCGACGTGATCAACTTCACCAACAACCCATCACTTTACATCCAGCGCGCTCTCAGCCCCGCCAAAGTCACATCCATCACGATCGACGACGAAAATAAAAAGGCTGATGTTTTCATGAAACCCGACCAGGTTTCGCTTGCCATCGGCAAGGGTGGTTTCAATATAAAACTGGCTGGCAAGCTTACCGGATACGAAATCGATGTCTACAGGGATACTGATGTCGACAACGAAGATGTTGACCTGCAGGAGTTCTCCGATGAGATCGACCAGTGGATCATCGACGAGTTTAAAGCCATCGGGTGCGACACCGCGAAAAGTATCCTCGATATGAATATTCAGGAACTTGCCCGAAGAACCGACCTTGAGGAGGAGACCATTAATGAGGTTATCCGTATCCTTAAAGCCGAGTTTGAATAAAAAATCTTAATTTTACCGCATGACTGAAGGCACTACAACTATTAGACTAAGCAAGGCAGCCCGTGAGTTCAACATCGGGATAAACACCATCGTAGAATTTCTTTCCAAAAAGGGTTTCAACGTGGAGCGTGATCCGAACGCCAAGCTGTCGCAAGAAATGCATAGTCTGCTGATGAAAGAGTTCCAGTCGGAAAAAAATGTCAAGGAGGAGGCGAAGAAGATCGGACTGCAGTTCTCAACGCACGAAACCATCACCATCGAAGATAAAAAATCGACGATCCGGGATAGGGAGAAGGAGCTGGAAGATCTCTTCATAAAAAATGTCTCTCTGGAGTATACCAAGCGGCAATCGGAGACCCAAAAGAAGAAAGAGGCTCCGAAGAAAACTGCCCCGGAAGAAAAACCGGCCACTCCGCCCCCTCCCCCAGTGATAGCAGAGCCTTTAAAACATACGGAAGAACCGGCTCCTGTTCCGGTTCCTGCCCCAGACCATCCGGAACCCCCGGCTCCCCCGGCCCCTCCTCCTCCCGATGTGGTTGAACCAATCGTTGATCAGATCGAAGAACCAACCAGAACTCCCGGTGAACTGAAAATCATAGGTAAAATGGATCTCGGAGCACTGGATAAAAAAACAACCCGAAAAGGCAGCGGAAAAGCCAGGGCCAAAACCAAAGAACCTGCCGTTCCGGAACCATCGGCTCCCGCGGTGACCGAAGAGGTCATTCCGCAAACGGAACCGGTGGCAGCTGTGACCACCGAACCTCCGACCCCGGTTGAAACAGAACTTACCGCAGCACCAGTCCCGCAGAGTGAGGCACCACCATCCACGCCGCCGGTTGAGGATAATTTCCTTCCCACGGAAAAAATCAAACTGGAAGGTCCTACAATCCTGGGCTCGATCGTATTGCCGGAGGCAAGAAAGTTCGAAAAGAAAAAGCAGCCTGTCGCTTCATCCTCCGATGAATCACTGAAATCGAAAAAGAAAAAACGCAAACGCATCAAGCGACAGGGCGGAGCTGAAGAACAACCGGCCGTTGCTGCAGGCGACCGCCCAAGGGCTCCGCTGAGAAAACCGGTCCGGGAACCTGTCAAACAGGAGATCACCGAAGAGGACATCCAGCGTCAGATCAAGGAAACTCTGGCAAGGCTGGGACCGGTTGGCAAATCGAAAGCCTCCAAATACCGCCGGGCCAAACGTGAGGAGATCAGCCAGAAGCTGATGCAGGAACAGGAACGGATCGAAGAAGGGAAGAAGAACATCAAAGTCACCGAATTTGTGACAGCCAATGAACTGGCCAGCATGATGAACGTTTCGGTAACGAATGTGATCTCTACCTGTATGTCGCTGGGTCTCTTTGTATCGATCAACCAGCGGCTCGACGCCGAAACCCTGACACTGGTGGCCTCCGAATTCGGATACGAGGTCGAATTTGTTTCCGTGGAGGTTCAGGAGGCTATCAGTATTTACGACGACCATGACAAGGAAGAGGATCTTATCAGCCGTCCGCCGATCGTGACCGTCATGGGCCATGTTGACCATGGAAAGACCAAACTGCTCGACTTCATCCGCAGTACCAACGTGGTGGCAGGTGAGGCCGGTGGAATCACGCAGCATATTGGCGCCTATGAGGTAAAACTTGAAAACGGAAAAACCATCTCTTTCCTCGACACCCCTGGTCATGAAGCCTTTACTGCCATGAGGGCACGCGGAGCAAAAGTCACCGACGTTGCCATCATCGTGATCGCGGCCGACGAAACTGTGATGCCCCAGACACGGGAAGCCATCAACCATGCACTCGCTGCCGGTGTTCCGATCGTTTTCGCCTTCAATAAGATCGATAAACCCAATGCCAATCCCGACAAGATCCGGGAAGAACTCTCCAAGATGAACATCCTTGTGGAGGAGTGGGGCGGCAAATACCAGACACAGGAGATCAGCGCCAAGACAGGACTTAATGTTACCGAACTGCTCGACAAGGTTTTGCTTGAAGCGGAACTGCTGAACCTTCGCGCCAACCCGGCCCGCCCTGCCCTAGGTACGGTTATCGAGTCATCGCTCGACAAAGGCAGAGGTTACGTGGCTAAACTGCTGGTGCAGAACGGAACCCTCCATATAGGAGACATCGTACTGGCCGGCGCTACCTACGGCAGAGTCAAAGCCATGTATAACGAAAGAAACCAGTCCATCAAAGAAGCCGGCCCCTCCAGCCCCCTGCTGATGCTCGGCCTCAACGGTGCACCACAGGCCGGCGACGGATTCAATGTCCTTCTGGATGAAAAAGAGGCGAAAAACATCAGCAACAAACGACTCCAGCTTCAGCGTGAACAGGGGATCCGAACGCAGAAACATATTACACTCGACGAAATCGGTCGACGGATCGCCATCGGCGACTTCAAAGAACTCAATATTATCGTCAAAGGCGATGTCGACGGATCTGTCGAGGCGTTGTCCGATTCGCTGCTCAAACTCAGCAACGAAGAGGTGGCAGTCAACGTAATCCATAAATCGGTTGGCCAGATCACCGAATCCGACGTCCTGCTTGCTTCCGCTTCCAACGCGGTCATCGTCGGGTTTCAGGTACGTCCTTCCCTCGGCGCCAGAAAGCTGGCCGAACAGGAACAGATCGACATCCGTTTGTACTCCATCATATACCAGGCCATCGAAGAGATCAAGGCTGCTATCGAAGGTATGCTTTCACCCGAGATCGAGGAAAAAATCATTTGCAACCTGGAGATCCGGGAGGTCTTCCGTATCACCAAGGTTGGTACCGTGGCAGGTTGTATGGTCCTCGACGGAAAAATCACAAGAAATACCCGCATCCGGGTCATCCGCGACGGTATCGTGGTATATACCGGACAACTCGGATCACTTAAAAGATTCAAGGAAGATGTCAGGGAGGTTTCATCCGGATATGAGTGCGGACTGAATATCGATAACTTCAACGATATCAAGGTGGGCGATATCATTGAAGGTTACGAACAGATAGAGATAAAACGGAAATTATAACGCCTTCCGGCAAAGGGTTTCTTTCCTGTCGGGTCCTACCGACACAATGTCAACCGGCACACCTGTGGATTGCTCAATGAATTTTATGTAATCCAGAAACGACTGCGGCAATTCGCTCCATGATCCTGCCTGATCAAAACCCTCGGTCCATCCCTGCTTTTCAGTATAAACCGGCTTCAGATCCGGCGTATCAAGATGAAAAGGGAATTCCTGGCAGGGTTGACCGCCGGAAGTGTATGAATGACAAACATATACCTTATCAAATGTCGACATCACGTCGGCCTTCATCATGATCAGGCTGTCGATGCCGTTCAGCATAATGGAGTACCGTAACGCCGGAAGATCAAGCCAACCACAACGGCGGGGCCTGCCGGTAGTGGAACCAAATTCGTTTCCGCCCGTCCGTAACCGTTCCCCGCTTACATCCAGCAACTCGGTGGGGAATGGTCCTCCGCCTACCCGTGTACAATAAGCCTTGAAAACGCCAAAAATTCTGCCGATTCGCCTGGGAGATATTCCCAGTCCCGAACAAACACCGGCAGAAATTGTGCTCGATGATGTCACGTAAGGATATGAACCAAAATCAATATCGAGCAGACTCCCCTGAGCTCCTTCGGCAAGAATACTCTTCCCTTCATCAAGCATCCTGTTCAACATAACCTCCGTGTCGGTAATCTTCAATTCAGCCATCTTCCTGACCGCGGCGAACCACTGTTCCTCATACAGGTCAAATGACATACCATCGAGCAGATGCCCTGAATAATTAAAACCATGCATATGGATCAGCGATAGGTGCGCCCTTTTCAACTGCTCATACCGCTGGTTGAAATCATGCCGCCCGATCTCTCCTGCACGGATCCCGGTCCTCCCGTATTTATCGGTATAGGTGGGACCGATACCCTTCAGGGTGGAACCGATTTTCGCACTGCCTTTGGTGGCTTCAAGCGCTGCATCCAGCACCCTGTGGGAGGGCAATATCAGGTGCGCCCTCCGGGAAATATGAAGATTGGCCGCAGGATCAGACCCGGCTGTCTGCACATGTTCCAGCTCCCGGAATAGTATCACCGGATCGATGATTACCCCGTTCCCGATCACATTGATCTTACCGGGATGAAATATTCCGGAAGGGATCGTGTGCAGGATAAATTTCATTCCGTCAAAACCGATGGTGTGGCCTGCATTAGGGCCACCCTGGAAACGTGCAATGACATCGTAACGGGGAGTAAAAAAATCAACAATTTTCCCTTTGCCTTCATCTCCCCACTGAAGTCCAAGGATTACATCAACCTTCATCAGGAGTATTATTGGTTCTTGGTTTTTGCTCGTCCATAAAAGGTAAGTGCATAATGGGATATTTCCACGTCAAAAAGGCTTTCCACCTTGGCCTTTATCTCCTCAACCCCCGGATCATAAAACTCAAGAACATCTCCCGAATCTTCAAATATGAAATGATCGTGCTGGCGGTACATGCTGGCTTTCTCAAACTGCGCGAAGTTCGTACCAAACTGGTGCTTGGTGACCAATCCGCAATCCAGGAGCAGTTCGATGGTGTTGTAAAGCGTAGCCCTGCTTACACGGTATTTATGATTCTTCATTTTTATATAGAGTGTCTCGATATCGAAATGCCCTTCCGTGGCAAAAATCTCCTTCAGGATAGTGTACCTTTCAGGCGTCTTACGATGACCGTGTTTTTCGAGATAATCGGTAAAAAGATTCCGGATGTTCTCAAATGCTTCGTCGGCGGATTTTTTCATTATTTCACCAAATTTGGCTTAAAAGTACAATAAAATATATTATTTAGAACAAATAAAAATATATTTCTACTCCACTCTGTTTAAGTGGCTTACCCCATCATCATTGCTGAGC
>CAYWHQ010000168.1:0-6643 GCA_964457665.1 uncultured Prolixibacteraceae bacterium
TCGCATATCAATCCGCTCGATTTGTAACTGACCATGGAGTCCTGGTCAGTCAGAGGAACAGCCATGCCACTCCGGAAATCGATCCCTGCATGGTCACCGAAGTACCAGATATGGGCCTGCTTCCTTGATCGCGGGCAATCGGTGGGTATGAAAGGAAGCTGTGAGACAACCTGCAGCGACAGGAACATTACAAACAGACCGGTGATCGGATATTTTCTGCTGAAAGTCACTATTCGATCACCAGCTTTGTTGTTTGTACAAAAGTATCGCCGGTAACCTTCAGGAAATAAACTCCTTTGTCGAGGGCGGATACATCAAGGGTATACTGATTTCCTTCCCATGGTTGAACCCTGAAACGTGCAGCAATCAGTTTCCTGCCTCCCAGGGAAAATATCTCACAAGCTACTGGTCCAGTTTGCCCGTCAACCTGAATGACCAGAAACCGGTCGGCAGGATTGGGATAGACGATTACCGGCGACGCCGTTTTGTGATCCCCGGTCCCGGTGCAGGCATCGTAGGTATAGATCACCAGGATACTGTCGGTCGTCGAACAGCCATGCCCGCTGGTTACTGTGACTTTCCATACCTGGGTTTCATACCCGATTCCGGTTGCATTGACAAGTATTGACTGGCTGGCAGCGCCGTTGTTCCAGAGGAACTGTGAGCCAGGATTTCCGGCATCGAGCCTGATCGTGTCAAACACGCACACCGTGGTGTCGGGAGGGCCAATATGAATATATGGATCAGGATAAATGTGTACGGCCGTCGATCCTTCCACGGAGTTATAACCATCCCATACTGTAAGGAAATAGGTGGTCTCCACAACAGGATCGACGACAGGATCGGCCTGGGATGAAGTAAAGCCTTCCGGATCGGAAGTCCAGGTGTATTCATAGAAACCAGTATTTCCGCCGCCAGCTCCTGCGAAAAGCTGTGTGGATCCTCCCCGGCAGATAAAGGAAGGCATAGCCACCGGATTGACATTCAGAGGCCCGCCTGTAACCTCAACCGTGACCGTAGCATTGTTGGCGCTGACGCAGTTGGTAGTAAGATCGGTTATCACAAGTGAGAAGACGGTGGTAGCGGTAAGGTTGATGGTGCGGGGTGACTGGATCCCCGGATTGACAAGTTTATCGGCGGGACTCCATGAATAGAAATAATTACCGGAACCTCCCGATCCGGATCCATTCAGGTAAATGTAAGTTCCGTATGGTATGCATTGAGGGGTTCCGGCGTCGGCAACAGGCAGCTGAGTCACATTGACCGTAATATCAGCAGAAGCATTGTTGTAACCATCGTAAACCGTCACGGTGTACTGTGCGGTTGCGGAGGGGGCTACCACGGGATCGGGCAGGGTGGAGGAGAATCCGTTGGGACCGGTCCATTGGTAGGTATATGTTCCGGCGCCTCCGCTTCCGATGGCATGCAACTGGGTGGAAGTTCCGTGACAAATGGTGGAGGGATCGGCTAACGCATTGACGGCAAGCGCCCCTCCGCTGATATTAACCGTGACATGGTCGGTGCCCAGGCATCCTGCAGAGTCATCGGTAACGGTCAGGGTGAAAACCGTTGTCGAGAATAAATTCACGGTCTGGGGATGCTGCACATTTGGATTGACAAGCTTATTGGCCGGTTGCCACTGATAATTGTAGGATCCGCTCCCTCCGGTACAGCTCCCGTGCAAGGTGGTAAACACTCCGTTGGGAATGGTGGTATCGTTTCCCGCATTGGCCTGAGGCTGATAGATGTAGGCCGTAGTGACGGAGGTATCGGCGCTGGGTTGCCCGTTCACGGTAATCCGGAGGAAATAGTCGCCAGCATTGACGGGGGTGGCATTGTTGATGGAAGGATTCTGCTGATTCGAGGAGAAACCGTTGGGGCCCCACCAGTGATAGGTGGCATTGTTGATCGTCTGTGCTGAAAGTTGCAGGGTTTGTCCGCTGCAGATCGGACTGTTGTTGGCAGCCGGCGGAGGAAGAATGGTGCAGTCGGTTGTGCCGGTTCCGCCGGTCTGTTCGAAAATGATATTGCAGGGCTGATTGGAGAAATTCGTGATGATGAGAATATAGTACTCTCCGGTTTGTGCACCGTTGATCACGCATGTTTCGGTGGGAGCGGGCGAATAACTGCAGTCAACCACCTTGTTGCAGGTAAGCTGGGTACAGCTGTTCTGTGTCGGGAAGGGTCCCCAGCAACAAAAGTCAATGTCGCGGGCTGGTTCACTGTGCATGTAAATGATGATATTCCCCGGATTGGCCACCTTCATGTAATACCATGCCGGATTGGGTGTTGTGGTAAGGCAGTTGTAACAGGGGCCGGGCTGCCCGCTGCCCGCGTTGACCCCGGCCGGAAAATTGTAGAGGGTTCCCGTGCAGAAAGGATCGGCTGTTTCGCAGGTATTGTTCCCCCCGGTCCCCGGCTGCCCGAAAAGGTTTGCCTGAAAGATCAGGAACAGGATAGCCACAAGAAAACATGTTCTCATGTCACCTCCGCTTTTGATATTTATCATTCATCCGCAGGTACTCCGATTTCTCACCGGCCGTCATCAATCCGGATTTACGCAGTGTCTCCTGACGCAGGGATTCCATCCTGGCCGTGACCACCCTTTCCGGATATGCATTTTCAGCAGTAAACCAAATCCTCTCCCGGTCAATGGCTCTATCTGCGTTCACTACAATCGTATCCTTAAAAACCAGGTTCATGAACCAGATCTTGTCAAAACGCTCCGGAAGCATGGTAAAATCTGCCAGATAATAGTTCTTTCTTTCCCCGGCAAAGACCATCATGCAGAAATTCCCCTGCATGTCGAAGTCTGCATAACGCATGTGAAACGAGGAGTCAGCAGGATTAAACTCCACCTCCTGGGCGCTCAGGTGATGCATCGCCGGCAGGATCCACAGGAACAGGAAAAATCTCAGGTACACTTCTTTCATATTACCTCCCGGGTTAACGGATGACCACAAAACGATAAACGCCGGAAAAATCTTCTGTTTTTAAATGCAGAAGATAAAATCCCGGTACCAATCCATCAATATCTATCTCACCTGCAAATATAACAAAATTTCCGGAGGTAAGCCTTACATTCCGTAACTGGCGGCCCTTGATATCCATGATTGTTATGGAGGCATCTTTCAATGCCATCGACGAACGCAGTTTCAGTGTCCCGCTGACCGGATTGGGATACCATATGACCGGGTCAACCTGCTCCATTTCGTTCGTTCCGGTGCAGGCGTCGTAAGAAAATGTCACCTGGATGGATGCAGAGTCACTGCAAAGAAAACCATTGGTAACAAGGACAGAATAATACTGGAGGTCGTAGCCGATCCCGGTAGTCGTGACAAGGATCGTCCGGGTGGTAGCCCCGTTGGACCATACGAACTGCGAACCTTCATTTCCCGCGTCCAGTCTGAGTGTATCGAAAATGCAGACGACCGTATCCGGGGGGCCAAGATGAATGACCGGCACGGGATCTACCTGCACAGCGGTTTGGCCTGACACGGTATTGAAACCGTCGCCGACTTCAAGAAAATAGGTGGTGGAGAGGAGCGGGGTCACAACCGGCGCCGGGAGCGTGGATTCAAACCCGGGCGGATCAGAGGTCCAGTGAAAGCTATAATTACCTGATCCTCCGCCAGCCATGGAATAGAGTATGGTCTGGTGACCCCGGCACACCACATGCGGAATGGCCATGGGTGAGCAGGCAAGCGGACTACCGGTAACCGTCACTACAACCGGATCGGGAATGCTGAGGCATCCCGTGGAAAGATCTGTGACGGTAAGCGTAAACACTGTTGTCTGCTGCAGGTTGTAGAACACCGGGTTCGCCACATTGCCCGTATAACCGGGAGGTTCGGAAGTCCATTGAAAAAAATAGCTGCCGCTGCCACCTGACGCTGATCCCGAAAGCTGGGCTGCCGTACCGTGTGGAATACTGAAGTCACTGCCCGCCTCCGCAACCGGCAGGGGATGCACCACCACCTGCGTACCGGATGATGCCATACTGAACCCGTCGTTGATGGTAACCGAGTAATTTGTGGTCGAAACCGGCTGGACCACCGGATCGGGCAGCGAGGAGGAAAAACCGGCAGGCACCGAGGTCCAGGAATAGGTATAGTTGCCGCTACCGCCTGTCGGGATGGCATGCAGTGTGGCAGAAGCACCCCGGCAAACCGACCCCGGGTCAGCCGTAGCCGTGACTCCCAGCGGACCTCCGACCACGGTGACAACAACATCATCCTGTCCGGTGCAACCGGATCCGTCGGTTACTGTAACCGTGAACTGTGTCGTGGCGCCCATATTCAGTGTGACCGGATTCTGTACATCCGGATCCACCAATAAAGAAGCCGGCTCCCAATGCCAGGTGTAGGGGCCTGTGCCTCCGCCTGCCGATCCATGAAGGGTTACCACAGCGCCATTGGCTACCGTCGTATCGTTGCCCGCCCCGGCCCAGGGAGCATTGATCCCGGTCAGTGTAAACGGATAACCCTGGTAGACAGCGAGATTTCCGCACAGATCATTAATGTCGCCGGCAATGCTGAGCGTGTAGGATCCGGCCTCAAGCTCCGGCGACACATACAGCGTGTATCCGGGCGACTGGTTGGCCCCCGTAGCACATCCCGCACTTCCGACATCGGTGATGCTGATGGCTCCCGCCGGACCGGTCAGTGTAAATTTCTCAGGGTGCTGAAAAACATCGTCGCACAGTACATTCTCCGAAAAACGTACATAAAGCTCCGTAGTACCCGAACAGGGTATCTCCTGCTGTATCGAATCGATGACAGGGGGAACATTATCGAAAATGGTGGCGGTAGAAGCGCTGAAATCAAGGGTATAACCCGACTGATTGGACGATGACCAGTTGCTGATATTCAGAACATAGGTTTCGCCCGCCAGCACCGGAAGATCCTTATTAAAGGGCGGGCCGTTGGCATTACCGGGCCCGTTGCAGTTCAACTGGTTCCCGAGGGCAGTGTTGATGCCCGTGGGCCCGTTCTGGCCAACCAATACCCCATACGAGTTACAACTCACCTGCAACTGGGTCGCCTGTGTATAAATCTGATCGCAATCGGCATTGGTCATGTTGAACAGAGACCAGTCGTAATCATTTGACGGATTGTTCGGGGTAAGGGTAAAACGCAGTATCCCTGCAGTCTGTACCGTGATGGTGTAAAACACGTCGTTCTTTTCGCCATCCATGCAAAGGGGACAAACTCCCGTGTTGTGTATCTCCGGGTATACATTGCCGTGGCCCGTGTAAGAGTTCGTGGTATAATACACCGGCTCACAAACAGGAATGGCTCCCAGGCAATCCTGTACAGTGGGGGCCTGCCCTGCCGTCAGCAGGGGTATAACCAGACACAACGGTGATAACAAACGCCTCATCAGTACCCGGAAGCAAGAATGTCGATCAGATGAATTGTTTTAACCGGCAAACCCTGTTTGTCGATATATCCCTGGAGATTCATCAGACAGGTGCTGTCGGTGGATACGATATACTCCGCCCCTGTTTCCATGGCACTCCTGACTTTCTTCTCAGCCAGGGCAACCGACAAGGTCTCAAACTTCAGGGAAAAATCACCCCCGAATCCACAGCAGACATCCGCGCCGGCCATCTCACGGATCTCCAATCCCTGCACCTTACCCAACAGTCTCCGCATTTCGTCCCTGAGGCCGTATTCTCTCATGGCGGCACAGGAATCATGAACCGTCACAGCGTGAGGGAATACAGCTCCGACATCCTCTTTCTTCAGAACATTCACCATGAAATCAGTAAACTCGTAGATGTTCTTGCGCAACTGCTTGTGTTCCAGATGATATCCGGTATTATGAAACAACCGTGGAAAATAATTCCTGACATAGCTGACACAGCTGGCCGAAGGACCAACAACCGGCCTGTCGTTGGGAAAATCCCGCAGCATTTTCTCCCCGAGTTTCTTGGCCTCATCCCTGAAACCGCTCTTATAGGCAAATTGTCCGCAACAGGTCTGTCCGGGATTATAAAACACATCAGCTCCGGCCCTTTCCAGCACCTTCACCATGTTCATTCCGGTAGATGGAAAAACCTGGTCGATGAAACAGGGTATAAAAATGTCAACAAGCATCGCGATCGTATATCTGTCAGCAGTCAAAAGTAGCAAAAAAGCATTTACCCCGGTTCCAGCGTAAACCCTGCCGCTGCCATCTCCTCCCAAAAACCCGGAAAAGATTTCTTCACCTCCCTGGCGCCTCTGATCCGGAGCGGGCCGAGTTTAAGGCAAAGCGGAGCAAGCGACATTACCATCCGGTGATCTCCAAAGGTATTTAGTCCGTCATCTCCGGGATGAACCATCAGGGAGGGCTCTGTCTCCATCGTTTCCGATCCCTGTCCGTCGGCAGTTACACGGATTTGAACGCCCATGGCGGTGAGTTCCTGCCGGAGTGATTCCAATCTGTCGCACTCCTTCAGACGCAGATGATGCAGACCGGTAAACCGTCCCCTGACACCAAGGGCCGCACAGGTGACCACGACCGGCAGGGCCAGGTCAGGACATTCGGTAAAATCATACGCAAAATCCCGGCTGGGTTCCCTGACCTTTTGCAGGATCATCCCGTTTTCGTTAAAACCTGTATCAATTCCCAGCCGGGAAAAAATTCCGGGAAGCAC
>CAYWHQ010000169.1:0-6614 GCA_964457665.1 uncultured Prolixibacteraceae bacterium
CGGATTATGGGTGCGGCTGACCTCATTTCTTGAGCCCGCCGTGGTGACGATCAGCCAGCCGGCCAATAAGGCCAACTTCGCCGACATTGTTGTATCCATGGCGCCAGGGACAAGTCATTCGGTTAAGCTGACCGACCGCATCGCGCAACTGGAGAACAAACCTTCGGGGCAGGTCAATCCCTACGGGCTTCATATTGCATCCACAGGCAAAATCACGGTTTGCTATGATGAGACCTCGCTCCTCAATACGGAACGGTTTACGCTGAAAGGAAAAAACGCGCTCGGGACAAGGTTTTTCATTCCCGGCCAGAATTACTTCAACAATTCACCCAGTTACGTTCCCCTGCCCTATAACGCGTTCGATATTGTCGCCACCCAGGACAGCACCCGTGTGGTAATCGTCCCCTCACAGAACCTGCAGGGCGGTTTCCCGGCGGGCGACACCATCCGGGTTTTGCTGATGGAGGGGCAGACCTATTCCTGTGTGGCTGCCAGTCAGAATCCTTCGTTTCACCTTGCAGGTTCGGTGGTGACATCCAACAAACCCATTGCCATCACAACCTCCGACGACTCCCTGGAGAAGAACCCGCCGTTTACCTGTGCCGATCTGATCGGCGACCAGATCGTACCCATTGATGTGCTTGGCAGGGAATACGTCGTTGTGCGGGGGTATCTGGACAATATCCTGAACGACCGGGTATATGTGACAAGCGCTGCCAACAGCAATAAAATATACCTGAACGGCAGTCTGGTCTCCACGCTGAATGCAGGTCAGATGTACTCGTTTCAGATCACCAGCGCCCAGAAGGTTGCATACGTTACTTCCGACGGACCGGTGTACGTCTACCACGTATCGGGTTACGGCTGTGAGCTGGGCGATGCCCTCCTTCCGACAATAAAATGCACCGGATCTTCACAGATTGCCTTTACCCGGGTGACCACAGGTGAGTTTGTAATGCTGATCGTCACAGCCACGGGGGCGGAGGATGATTTCGTGCTCGATGGCAGTACCACGAAAATTCAAGCCTCCATGTTTTCTCCTGTTCCCGGAACAACCGATCCTCAGCTTGTATATGCGCGGATTGAGATGCCCATCGACACGGTCGGTATAGGTCCGCACCTTATTACGAACCAGGCCGCTTATTTCAGCCTGGGCATCATCAACTCCACCCAAACCGGAACCTTCAGCGCCAGCTACGGATACTTTTCCGATTTTTCGAATCTGAACCTGGGGCCCGACGACTGGCTTTGCCCGGGAAGTCCTGTGGTGCTTGACGCGGGACAGGGGATCCAGCGGAGTTACCTGTGGAATACGGGGGCCACCACCCAGTCGATCACCGTCACCCAACCGGGAACTTATTGGGTAACGGTCAACGAGAGTATCAACAACTGCGTTCTCACCGACACCATTGTGCTTACCGGTTACGACCTCCCCGTGGTGGATGTAACAGGGGATACCCTGAAATGCCAGGGTGAGACCGGGAACCTGATGGCCACCGGCGGTCCTTTTCTTTCCTACCTCTGGAATACCGGGGCCACCACCCCGAATATCAGTTTCACCGCATCAGGAACCTACCGGGTCACCGTTACCAATGAGCATTGCAGTGCAAGCGACTCCCTTGCGGTACAGGTAATACCCTATGCAGCCGTCAGTGTCCACATCGATGCGGTGCCTCCGGGAGACGTATGCGAAGGAACAGCGGTTACCTACACGGCAACTCCCGTGAACGGAGGACCGACGCCCACTTTTCACTGGACAGTCAACGGGATCGCGTCAGGGACTGATTCTCCTGTTTTTATCCACACTCCTCTGAACGGCGACATCATAAGGTGTTCCCTTACATCCAGCCATCCCTGCCCTTCGGGAAGCCCTGCCCTTTCGAATGAGATCACCATGGTGGTGTTGCCCTGGCTTACTCCTGCCATCAGCATTGCCGGCAACCATGGCGGTGCAACCATCTGTCTGGGCACTCCCGTAACATTCACCGCCACTCCGGTGAACGGCGGCACTTCCCCTGTATACGACTGGCAGGTCAACGGCATCAGCCAGGGAATCAATAATGCAGTTTTCACCTACTCCCCGGCCAATCAGGATGTGGTTTCGTGCATCATGACCTCATCTTACCAATGTCTGGTCATCCCTGCCGTCAGCTCAAACCAGATTACGATGTCGGTGCTGAATAATCCCGTGAGTGTTACCATATCCTCGCTCAACGATGTCTGCGAACTGACACCGGTCACCTTCACCGCAAACCCGGTGAACGGCGGATCCTCTCCGTCATACCAATGGCAGGTCAACGGCATCATCAGCGGGACGAATGATCCCCAGTTTTCCTATTCCCCGGTGGATGATGACGTGGTTACCTGTATACTTACATCTGATATCATCTGTCCGTCAGGGAACCCTGCCACCTCGCCCCCTGTGCTGATGAATGTTCTTCCCAACGCCTACGCGGGGATCACCCTCACTTCGGCACCCGATCCGGTCTGCGACGGAACCCCTGTCACCTTTACCGCACATCCTGTAAACGGTGGATCAAACCCCATTTATCAATGGCAGGTCAACGGATTCATTGCAGGAACAAATTCACCGGTATATTCATACACCCCCGCTGCCGGAGACATTGTGACCTGCCAGATCACCTCCAACTACCCTTGTCCGATCATCAACCAGGCCACCTCCCCGCCTGTCAATGTCAATCCAAACCTCCCTGTCAGCATCACCATAACGGGCGACAACAACCTCAATCCCGTTTGTCTTGGAGAAGCGGTTCTTTTTACCGCCAGCGTCATCAACGGCGGAACAACACCCTCATATCACTGGATGGTCAACGGCCTCCCCGCCGGCCCGAACGCATCCTCCTTTGTTTACAACCCATCGGATAACGACGCCGTGCATTGCATCCTCACCTCCAGTGCCATTTGTCCCACAGGAAATCCGGCTACCTCCAACACGATCAGCCTCACCGTGATCGACAATCCTGTATCGGTCTCCATTACTGCATCGGGCAACAATATTTGCGAGGGGACCGGAGTCACCTTTACCGCTTTACCGGTCAACGGCGGCAGTTCCCCTTTCTTTCAATGGAGGATAAACGGTTTGCCGGCTGGCAGCAACCAGGATCAGATGTTTTACATACCGGGCAACGGCGATCAGGTCAGCTGTGAACTGACTTCCAATATCATCTGTCCCACAGGAAATCCTGCGGTATCCAATCCTATTGATATGGTTGTTCTTCCATACCTGACTGCGGGAACAACAGTATCTGCGGATCAAAACCCTGTTTGCGACGGCACGCCTGTCAATTTTACCGCGGTTCCGGTAAATGGCGGGACAGCGCCTCAGTATGGATGGTTTGTGAACGGAATATCCCAGGGGAGTACCGGAGAGGTTTTCGGATATACACCGCAGGATCAGGATGAAGTTTACTGCATCATGACATCCTCTTACCAATGCCCTGCAGGCAATCCGGCATTTTCAGATACGATCCGGGTGGTTGTTCATGATATGCCTGCGGTATCGTTCAGCGCATGTACCGACGTGATCACTACCACCGATGCCCAACCATTTATACTCAAAGGGGGGCTTCCTGCCGGCGGAACCTATACAGGAACCGGGGTGAATCCTGCCAGCGGGCTTTTCACGCCTCAGGTGGCCGGACCCGGCACACACACCATAACCTATTCCTATACGAATGTCTGGTCATGTACCGCATCGGCAACACTTCCCATCCAGGTGCTGCCGGCGCCTGCTTTCACCTGCGGTCAGACCCTGACTGATGTACGTGACGGTAAAACATACCCGACGGTATCCATTGGCCCTCACTGCTGGATGGCTTCCAATCTCAATTACGGAACACGCATCAGCAGCACAATCCACCAACGCGATAACTGCATCACTGAAAAGTATTGCTGGTACGACATTCCCGCGTATTGCAATCAGGATGGCGGATTATACCAATGGGAAGAGGTGATGCAGTATGCGGGCCAGGAGAACCTCCAGGGATTGTGTCCTCCGGGATGGCACATTCCATCGGAGGCTCAATGGAAAACACTCTTCGATCACTTCTTTGCTTCGCCGACTATTGAAAATGCCAGGGCGGCGGGGTATCTGAAGTCTACCGGTACATCCGGTTTCAATGCCACCATGGACACATTGCTGCATATGAACAGGCAGTGGAATTTCGACCAGTTTTTTCCAGCACGGTATCTTCAGGGATGCTGTCCTTTTGATTCGGTGCAGCACCATCTGCATGCCACCTTTTTCTGGTCTTCCACGACCGCCGGATCCGAAAAAGCCTGGTCGCACGGAATGAACAATTTTGATCCCAGCGTTTCCCGCTACGCATCCTCCAGATCCAATGCCTTTTATATCCGATGCCGGAAAGACTGAACCTGAGAGACCATCTCCCGTATTTTGCCGCGGTCGGAATATCCAGTCCTTTCCTGATCTTTCTCTTCCTCTATGATTATTATCCCGGATGGGACGAATCATTCCAGTTACTGGCAGCAGTAAGGTTTAGTCAGGGGCTGGGGCTTACCATCTATGATGCGGCAGGTGTGCTGCGGGAAAATGATTTCAGGTTTCTGGCCGAGTGGGCGCCGGGTTATAGTCTGCTTATTTCGGCGTGGATGAAAACCGGGATTTCTCTTGACATGGCCTGCAAACTATTCAAGGTGGCTACCATTCTTTTATGTCTGTATGCCTGGTTCAGGCTGGCTGTAAAATCCATCCGCTCCGCCCCGGTCCTCTTCCTGTTGCTTGCATTCCTGGCCGGGTTGCTCATCCTGAACCACACCAATATCACCGACCTGATCATCATGGCACTGTATGCCTGCCTTACGCTGCTTATCACCGGTGAACTTAAATACAGGCTGATATGGATCTCTCTGCTGCTGTCCGTCATGATCCTCCTCAAATATTCGGTGCTGTTCCTGCTGCCGGCCACCGCTTTATGGCTGATGGCTGAGCACAGGAAAGAGTGGCGGAGAGGGATCATCCGGGCCGTCTTAGCTCTTGCCTTGCCGCTATTGACCTGGGGAGTGCTCATGCTGCTCAGTAAAACCACCTGGGGAAGATTTACCATGTTCGACAAGCAACCTCTTCCCACCGACCTTGCGACCATTATTGGCTACCTTCCCGGCATCGTGACAGAATGGTTTACAGGGCTGACCGTCAAACCCTTTTTCGGGTATGTCACAAACCTCGTATTGCTGGACCGTACCGGATGGGTCCCTGCCCTGATCTTCCTGATCTTTGCCATCCCATTGCTTACGCTCTTTTTGGTCCGTCATGCTGCCACAGGCAGCTATCCGAGAAAGCTCGTCGCATGGTTCCTCACCGGATCCCTCACTGCTTTGGTGATGTTTGGGCTCCTCACGCTCAAATACCCGCGCGAGATCTGGTATCCGGCAAGGGAGGTACGGTATTTTCTTTTTCTCTCCCTTCTCCTTTACATGATGTTGCTGTCGGTTCCGTACATTACACTGTTACCTAAACGTTTCGGGATATTCCGTAACCGGATCATCCGATCGGCGGTTTTCTTTCTTGTGTTGGGGGTGGTTACACTTTTCACGTTAAGGTTCGGGGAGATCTGGAAAGCCTGGCAGGAGGACAGAGCGTTCATTACCGGCGTGATAACGGATGCAGGCCGGCAACATCCCGGTCACACCCCGGTAGCAGTTGCCTATACCGCTTTTTCGATGTTTCAATGGAATAACCATTTGTCCCGGACCGTCCTTGTTCAACCCTCCGTTGACTATTTTCCGCACCGGCTGGAATTCACGCATCCAGCGCTGGTCTTTTTTGCATTCCGGGACGGAGAGATTTCAGGGATCAGGGGTGTGGGTCCCAATCTAGACGATTTGTCGCTCCGCAGAAAGAAACACAAGGATCTTTTAATCGCCTGGAGACCTTTTAAGCATGAAGAAAAATTTAAAAAATAAAAAACCTCTCAAACCATTAAAGGGTGGCGGCCGGGGTACGGAGACCACCCGGAAGGGCATCCGGTGGAAAACCCTTTTGCCGCTGGTCATTATTCTGCCCCTGGTCTTCATCTCCTATTTCCCGATTCTTGACAACGAACTGACGAACTGGGATGATCCCGACCTGATCATCGACAATCCGTTGATCCGGGAGCTGAATGCCGACAACCTTGACAAGATATTCACCACCTTTTATTTCGGCAATTACCAGCCCCTTCACCTGCTCTCCTATGCCATCCAGTATCACTTCTGGGGGCTTGATCCCACCGGGTATCATGCCGTCAGTCTTGTACTTTTCCTGATCATCACCACACTGGTTTACTACTTTTTATACCGGATCAGCCGGAAGAACCTGACGGTGGCCGTTCTGGGAGCCTTACTCTTTGCCGTGAATCCCATGCGGGTGGAATCCGTTGCCTGGGCAGCGGAGCACAAGGACATGCTCTATACGATGTTCTACGTTGCGGCCCTCATCACATACGTATTCTATATTGAAAGTCCTTTAAAACAGGCAGGGAGATACAGGAACCGTTTTTACCTGTATACTTTTGTGCTCTTCCTGTTCTCGGTATTTTCCAAGGTGATGGCGGTTTCGCTGGTAGGTGCCATGGTGATGCTCGATTACCTGT
>CAYWHQ010000170.1:0-6527 GCA_964457665.1 uncultured Prolixibacteraceae bacterium
GGTGCATAACCCCAGAATTCTTTGCGTACCCGCTCATGCATTCTTTCTGCCAGCGCTTCCGCGAGCCTGTCGGCAAGGATTTTAATCATGATGGCATGGTAATCATCCAATTCCTGTTTGTAGTTTGCCACCCATTCTTCCACCCCAAGACCTGCAGTGACGGCAAACAAACCGATGTAATCCACCAGGCCGGATTCCTTCGGGGCGATAAAATCAGCCAGGCAGAGATTGGGCTGACCTTCGGTCTTCAGTTGCTGATTGCGCAGGAACCGGAGAGTGGTCAGTATGGTACTGGCTGAATCATCAGTATATATTTCGATATCATCTCCGATGGCGCTGCATGGGAAGAATCCGACGATACCCCTGGCGATCAGCATTTTTTTTGTCACAATTTCCCGGAGCTGGGCAGATGCGTCTTCAAAAAGCTTCCGGGCTTCGTTCCCCTTCACCGGATCTTTGAGTATGACCGGATATTTGCCGCCTATCCTCCATGAATGAAAAAAGAAAGTCCAGTCAATATAAGGTTGTAATTCATCCAGGGGGTAATCGATAAAGGCCCTGGTTCCGGTAAAAGATGGTTTTGGAATGTGATAGGTTTTCCAGTCAGGGCGGAACCGGTTTCGCCGGGCCTCTGCCAGGGTGAGTAAGGGCTGTTCGTGGTTTTTTTCGTATTGCTGCCGTAACCGGCTGTATTTTTGCCTGACGGTGTCAGAAAACTCCTTTTTTTTCTCTTTATTCAGCAGGTTTGCCACCACTCCTGACGCCCTGGATGCATCTTTTACATGGACTACAGGATGGCGGTACTGTGGTTCGATCCTGACGGCGGTGTGGGGTTCCGAGGTGGTGGCTCCGCCGATCAGCAGTGGTTGCCGGAACCCATGCCTTTCCATTTCTTTTGCAACGTGCACCATCTCTTCCAGTGAAGGGGTGATCAGCCCGCTCAGGCCGATGATGTCGGCTTTCAGACGAATGGCTTCCTGCAGGATTTTGTCGGCAGGAACCATGACACCGAGATCGGTAACCAGGTATCCGTTGCAGGAAAGTACGACCCCGACAATATTTTTACCGATATCATGCACATCGCCCTTGACGGTGGCAAGGAGAATATGCCCCTTGGATCCGGGCTGTCTTCCCCCCGCGAGTTTTTCCGCTTCCAGAAGGGGTGTAAGTCTGGCAACCGCCTTTTTCATCACCCTGGCGCTTTTTACTACCTGGGGGAGAAACATTTTTCCGCTGCCGAAAAGGTCGCCTACCTGTTTCATGCCATCCATCAGTGGTCCTTCAATGATCTCCAGCGCCCTGTTAAACCGTGGAACGGTATCATCGATGTCGGGATCGATGAAATCGGGAATGCCTTTGACCAAAGCGTACTTAAGCCGTTCTTCAGGGTGAAGGGTTCTCCAGTCCTGTTCTTTTACATTCCGTTTGCCGTCCCTAACCATTTCGCCCGCGTAGATCAGCAACCGTTCCGTGGCATCCTTCCTGCGGTTCAGGATCAGATCTTCCGCCAGTTTCAGGAGATCTTTTTCAATCGTATCATACACCGGAAGTTTTCCTGCATTGATTATCCCCATATCCAGGCCTGCCTGGACAGCATGATAGAGAAATACTGCATGCAGAACCTCCCTAAGTTCGTCGTTTCCGCGGAAGGAGAAGGAGAGATTGCTGATACCGCCGCTTGTTTTTACACGAGGAAGATGTTCTTTGATCCATTTAACGGCTCTGAGATAGTCAACGGCGTAATTATTGTGTTCTTCAATACCTGTTGCGACCGTGAGTATGTTGGGGTCAAAAATGATATCTTCGGGTGGAAAATTGACCACCCTTGTCAGGATGTCGTAAGCCCTTCGTGCAATCCCGATCCTTCTTTCAAAAGTAGTGGCCTGCCCCTCCTCATCGAAGGCCATAACAACCACCGCTGCGCCGAAGCGTTTTAACCATCTGGCCTGGCTGATGAAAGTCTCCTCCCCTTCCTTCAGGCTGATTGAATTCACCACGGGTTTGCCCTGGATGCATTTCAGACCCGCTTTAAGTACAGGCCATCGGGAGGAGTCGATCATAACGGGCACCCTGGCAACATCCGGGTCGGAGGCGAATGTATGCAGGAAAGCCACCATGGCTTTCTTAGAATCGAGCATGGCTTCATCCATACTGATATCAATGATCCGGGCTCCATTTTCTACCTGATCACGCGCAATCGACAGTGCCTCCTCGTACTTCTCCTCCCGGATGAGTCTGGCAAATTTCCTGGAACCGCTGACATTGGTCCGTTCGCCGATATTGATGAAGTTGCTCCCCTTGAATTGAACCATGGGTTCCAGCCCGCTCAACCTGAAATGAGGATCCGCCGTGGGAACCGAACGCGGTCTGGCTTTAGCCACCAGGGGAGCAAGTGCCCTTATATGATCAGGGGTTGTGCCACAACAACCGCCGATGATGTTGACAAACCGGCTGTCCAGGAAATCCCGGGCAAATTCCTGCATGACCTGGGGAGTCTGGTCATACTCCCCGAACTGGTTTGGTAATCCGGCATTCGGGTAGGCGATCACGTAAAAGGGCGCTTTATCAGAGAGTTCCTCCAGGTAGGGCCTTAATTCTGCGGGTCCGAGGGCACAGTTCAATCCAATGGCAAAGAGATCGAACCGGCCGACTGAGATCAGAAATGCCTCCAGGGTCTGACCGGACAGGGTCCTTCCGCTTGCATCTGTTATGGTCACCGAAGCAATTACCGGGAGAGATCTTCCGCGCTCATCCAGCTCATCAAAAATTGCAATGAGGGCAGCTTTGGCATTAAGGGTATCGAAAATCGTCTCGACCAGCAGCATGTCCGCACCACCATCGATGAGGCCGGCAGCTTGTTCACGGTAGGCATGATAAAGGTCATCGAAAGTAACCGACCTCAAGGAGGGATTCTGGACATCAGGAGAGAGAGAAGCAGTTCTGTTGGTTGGTCCAATGCTTCCGGCAACCCACCGGGGTTTATCAGGATTCTGAAGGGTATAGCGGGCAGCCGCTTCATGCGCGAGCCTGGCGGCAGATACATTGATTTCATAAGCGAGGGATTCGAGCTGGTAATCTGCCTGACTTATCCTGTTGGCATTAAATGTATTGGTTTCGATGATGTCGGCTCCTGCCTCCAGATACATTTCATGGATCTCAATGATTATTTCAGGTCTCGTCAGGGAAAGAATATCGTTGTTGCCTTTCAGGTTAACAGGATGCATCCGGAACCGTGTTCCCCGGTATGCCTCCTCATCCGGCCTGAATCGCTGAATCATGGTGCCCATGGCTCCGTCGAGGAGGAGAACCCTCTTTCCCAGTATTTCATTAAAGCCCTCGTTCAATGGTCGATGTTGTTAGAGGTTGTTGCCATAGCGATCATCAAATTGCCCAGTTTCTGGTAATAAACCATACATGGCCGGATCTGGTCCTCTGACCTGAGCGAAGCCTTGGCGAAATCTTTTACATTGCAAAGGTAATCAAACGGGTGAATCGTTATGTCATTCCGGAAATCGGTGCCGGGTTTGCCGAACAACTTGAAGATGGCCTCCTTGGCGCACCAGTAAACGTAAAGTCTGGCTGGGTCCCCGGATTCATCTGCCAGTGCATCCAACTCCTCTTTGTTCAGGAAATGCCTGGCTACCCGGAAGATCCTTGGTTTTATAACTTCGATATCGATACCCACGGGAATCCCGTCACCGATCATGGCTGCCGCATATTCACCTGAATGCGAAAAAGAGATGAATAAACCGGCCTCGCCGGCCATAGGTTTTCCATTTTCGTTGTAAAATACCTCCACGTTCATTCCGGCAATATGTTGTAAGATGATTCTGCAAGCCAGCCACTGTTTTCTTTTGAGCGGATGGGTGATCACGGTGGGACAGCCAGCCTCATCTGGATTCCTGGTCATTTGTGCAAGTTCCTCCTCTTTCTCAAGGATATGCCATATCCCTGCAGAGGTCCTGCTGGCGGGTTTAAGGAGTGTCAGAACGGGCATTTCCGGTGTTTATGGGGAATCAAATGTACGACAAACCCTGATGCGGGGAAGCTGGTTTTTCTCTATCTTTGCAAACCGATTTAAACAAACCGTTATGCATAATCCTTTGAATGAAACGATTACCGATTTTCGTGTTGCCGACCTGACACTGGCTGAGTGGGGAAGAAAAGAGATAGAGATTGCCGAAAAGGAGATGCCCGGACTGATGGCCATCAGGCAAAAATATGCAGACAGCAAGCCGCTCAGCGGAGCGCGCATCAGTGGCTCATTGCACATGACCATACAAACCGCAGTACTGATCGAAACCCTGATCTCCCTGGGAGCACAGGTCAGGTGGGCATCCTGTAATATCTTTTCAACGCAGGACCATGCGGCGGCCGCACTTGCAGTTAAAGGCATTCCGGTTTTTGCATGGAAAGGGGAGACCCTGGAAGAATACTGGTGGTGTACCATGCAGGCTTTATCTTTCCCGGGAGGGAAAGGCCCCAATCTGGTGGTCGACGACGGGGGTGACGCGACCCTGATGATCCATAAGGGTTTCGAAATTGAGAACAACCCGGAACTGTTGAATGCTCCTCAGTCGACACCTGATGAAAAAGCGCTGATGAAACAGTTGCAGGAAATATATGTGGAAAACACCGGGAAATGGCATGAACTTGTAAAAGAGTGGAAAGGCGTTTCGGAGGAGACAACTACCGGAGTGCACCGGTTATACCAGATGAAGGAGAACGGTACCCTTCTGGTTCCGGCCATCAACGTGAACGATTCGGTTACCAAATCCAAGTTTGACAACCTTTATGGATGCCGGGAGTCACTTGCCGACGGAATCAAACGTGCCACCGATGTTATGATTGCAGGCAAGGTTGTAGTTGTCCTGGGATATGGCGATGTCGGAAAGGGATGCGCCCGGTCGATGAAATCCTATGGCGCCAGGGTTCTGGTGACCGAGATAGATCCGATCTGTGCGCTCCAGGCAGCCATGGAGGGCTTTGAGGTTACCACCGTCGAGGATGCCCTGGCCGAAGGCAATATCTGGGTTACCGCCACCGGTAACAAGGATGTTCTCACCCTGGAACAGATGAAACAAATGAAGGATGAGGCCATTGTATGTAACATCGGCCATTTCGATAATGAAATACAGGTAGATGCGCTCAATTCTGCCCCCGGTGTCCGGAGGATCAATATAAAGCCACAGGTTGACAAATATGTTTTTCCAGACGGAAAGTCGATGTACCTGCTTGCTGAAGGCAGGCTGGTGAACCTGGGCTGTGCCACAGGGCATCCCTCTTTTGTCATGTCGAATTCATTTACCAACCAGACCCTGGCACAACTAGATCTGTGGAAGAACAATTATTCAATTGATGTGTACCGGTTACCTAAAAAACTGGATGAGGAGGTGGCCAGACTGCATCTCGGTCAGCTTGGTGTGAAACTGACGAAACTCACAGCCGAGCAGGCAGATTACATTGGCGTGCCCGGTGAAGGACCTTACAAACCAGATCATTACCGCTATTAGCAGCGGAGAATCACCTGATTTTCAGTTGCTGATATAAAGGAGTATTCCGTCGTAATTGGTCTGGTACATTTTCAGTGGCCAGTGCGATGGTCCTGAGAACGGCGATCCGTCGGTCATGATGTAATTTGATTTGCAAACCGGGCAGAAACAGGTGATCAATGAGGTGTCCACTTCAATGCGGGCACCCTGAACCAGCGGATCGAAGGGACAGGCACGTTCGTATGCCATGAACTGCGTCACCGATAACCTGTATACCAGAATGCCTTTGTATCCTCCGGTAAGGTATTCCCATCCTCCCGGAGCATTCAGGTTTTGGTACTGAATGCTGTTGGGATCTAGCGAAAAATTAACATAAACATAGGGAATATCAGGTTGTTTCTCCTCTTTTTTACAACTTTGCAATCCGGCTAACATCAGCAGGCAAATCAGGATTCGGGTCATGAGAGGTCATGTTGAAGCGAGCCACAAAAGTAGCTCAATTTTGGACGTGTTTTCACGTTGAATGATATGGCAGTTTAAAAAATCACCTGATGAAACGTATCATGTTTTTCGTAATGTTTTGGATTGTCACCCTGACAATTTCTTTTACGGGTTATGGTCAGGAAGTCAGGCCGAACCAAAAAAAGATCGACCGGGAGCGGGCACAAAAAGCCAGGCAGGAGCAGAAAGCTTATGAGGCCCGGAAAAAGAGACATTTCAAGATGCAAAGCAAGGAGACCCAAAAGAGGATGCGTCAGTCGAAAAAAGAATCGAGGAAGGCCACCCCGATCAAACCTTAAAGTTGTCAGTGGGATGGAACTAACAATCAGATATACAGAAGGATACAACCCTGGTTGAGTTTGGAATGGCTTATAATTTAGAACCATTATATATTGGATGCACACACAATAAATTTGCTAGTGAATTTTAAATAATTATTACTTTTACCACCTTTTTAAAGCGCACTTTATCTAACATAAAATTGTATGGTATGTTAAGACATTTACTAGTTACTATTGGATTAGTACTGACAAC
>CAYWHQ010000171.1:0-6515 GCA_964457665.1 uncultured Prolixibacteraceae bacterium
CAATCCCGGCAAAGACCTGACCTGCTCCGGTAACACTGAGATCAACGAACAGCGCGGACTCGTCATTGAAGCCAGCGCTGCAGGGATGGGTCAGTTTATCGACAACGGAACCATTACCTACGGATCCGGAGGCAATGCCCGGGCTGAAGTTTATCTTGCACAGGAAAAATGGCATTATTACTCCATTCCGGTACAGAGTACGATTACAGCGCCATTCTTTAACCTCTACATGAAGCATTACGTGGAACCTACCCGTTCATGGCGATATATTCTCGACCCCGGGCTGGATTCTATCCTCAACGTTCAGATGAAAGGATACGCTATGTGGTCCGACATGACCTCCCCTCCCATGGGAAATTATACCGCAAGAGTTACCGGATCTCTGAATACCGGCGCCATGTCGATCCCTGTCGCCTACACCGGGAATCCCATGGACGGCTGGTGCCTGGCGGGCAATGCCTATCCCAGCGCCGTTGACCTTTCACTGTCTTCCGTCACCTGGACCAAAATTTACCAGACCGCATGGTTCTGGGACCCGGTGGCTGCAAACTATACTACCTACATTGTGGGCGGAACCGGCCTCCACACCAAATACGCTCCCCCGCAACAGGGTTTCTTCGTCCGGCATGATACCAACGACTATTCAGGTCCCGGATCTCTGGCAATGAATAATGGCGCCCGGGTAATCAACGGGGAGCCCTTTCTTAAATCCGACAACCCGCTGGCCGATTACCTCATCCTGACAACCGGCAGATCGGGCAGTGAAAAGCATGATAAAACCGTGATCCACTTCCGGGAAGACGCCACCCCCGAATACGACGCCATCTATGATGCCTTCAAACTGGAGGGCGATCCTGACGCACCGCAATCTTACACCCGGATCCCGTGCCAGAAGGTATGCGTGAATTCCATGCCCTGGACCGACGAAAGCCAGGTCGTACCGCTGGGGATATACTCTGCATCATCAGGCAACTTCGAAATCACCGCATCAAACCTCAGTAGTTTCAGGGAAGGTATCCGGGTCTACCTGGAGGACCTGAAAGAAAATTTCACAAAGGAGCTGACCGTTGATCCGGTCTATGCCTTTGCTTATCTCACTACTGATAACCCCGACCGGTTTCTGATCCATTTCGCCAATCCGTTTGTCGGCTACACCGAAAACATCTACGAGCGGCTGCAGGTATATTCATACGAAGACGCCGTTTATGTAAAGAACCTTACAGGCCATAATATCAGCGGGAACATATACATATATGATCCTACTGGAAGGCTTGTATTTACCGGATTGCTGGAGAATCTACCCCTCAATCGATTCAAGCCGGCCGTTACCGAGGGCTTTTATCTCGTGACCGTCAAAACCGGCTACACTATCAAAACTACAAAAGTTTTCCTCCATTATAATTAATAGAATCGTCATGAGAAGATTCATCCTGCAATACTCATTGATTTTTTTCCTGTCAGTAATACCAGTTTTTACTGCTTTTTCCGACGACCCCGATGGACCCCCAAATCCCGGAGGGGATCCCGGAGTGGGAGGAGGTCAGCCGGTTGGCGCGCCAATTGACGGAGGGACCGCAATCTTGTTGATTCTGGGTGCTAGTTACAGCGGGTATAAAATCCGGCAGACACTCAAGAGACAACAGGCCGGTGACGAGGTATCCTGATCCTGTTTTTATTTTCGCGTGAACGTACCGTTTACTATCAGTTTCTTTCCCGGATTAACCGTGAGTGTGGCATTGGATTCAATGACGAGGTTATTGCATTCGGCCGGAGAGGCAGGATCATTATTGATTGTAGGCAGCGATGATGTGAATGGGATATAGACATTGGTACCGGCTGTTGGAACAACCCCATCCCCCCAGTTGCTTCCGGTATTCCAGTCAAGCGGCATCCCGGGAGTACCTCCAACCCATAAACCCGGGGCTTTTATTACAACATCATCAATATACCAGTCGTCGAAAAAGAATAGATTTCCTGTCACAACGAAAGCGATTCTAGTGGTCGGGCTGTTGAGGTTGTTTACAACGGTGGTGGTAACCTGTTCGGCAGGATGAGTGATATCTCCTGAAGAGGTCATAAACCATGCCTCATTGGTCCAGTTTATTCCGTCGGTACTGGATTGAACGCGGATGGTCATCCCCGGCCCGTATTCATCAAACAGGTGGCGAAACGACAACGTCAGGCTGGAAAGCCCGATGGTCCTGAAGGGAAGCGAGATCAGCCTGGCAGTTCCTGGATTGGCATAGCTCCAGTGCGCCCGCGCTTCATTGCCTGTTCCGCCCGCATTGGTAGAGCTGTTTATACTCCATTCTGAGTAAACTCCGGGAACCGACATCTGGGCACTCCAGCAATCGGGAAAAGCCAGGGAAGCATTGAAATTCTCTGAAATTGGGAAAACCGCTCCGGTACAATAGGTCTTTGCATTGGCATTCAGTCCGGTGGAATAATGATTAGATGAATTGTACGACCAGATACGATAGTAGTAGGTTGTACCGCTTGCCAGCGATCCATGCTGGAAGGAGGTGGCCGGACCATTGTAAATCACAGTGCCGCCACCGGGAATGGAGCTTCCGGCCGCATAGGCAGTGCCGTTAACCGGAACCCCGATAGTCGGAGAAACCGATTGGGCAATGATCACATTGTTTAACTGCAGATTTCTTGTCCATGCCAGATCAATTGCTGCGCTGCCGGCCACCGTGGCTGAAAAACTGAGAGGATCCCGGGTGAGGACTTCTATACCCGAGACAATCAGGGAGAAGATCTGGTCTCCTCCCTGCAGAACTCCCTTATGGGTGATGGTAATGGTATGAGATCCTGTCGTTGGATTGGAAATAGCGATCTGTTCGACATTATCGGAGTTATTATCTCCCGTGGTTGCCGGGTTAGCCGGACTTGAGCCGTTCAGAACCCAGGGTTGATGTACTCCGTCAATCCTCAGATCAAGATCATTCACCAACATCTTGGCAGGCGGATTCAGGGAGGCTGCCGGAGGCGTACCAGGTAAATCGGTCCAGCAAATAGTAACCTTTAATGGTGAACCACCTGGCACATGGACGCCCAGATTATATGCGCTGCCGCTGATGAGCTCAGGCTGAAGGATCAGAGAAAGGGAATCCTTTATCCTGATCAGATTTGCTGCAGTGGCTGTATTCAGCAGTCCCCATCCGAAGGTAAAGTCGGGACCCGGAGCTGCACCTGCCTCATCGGCCGTATGGATTGCAAGGGCCTTCAGGGTAGCCGACCGCATATTGGTACCATTGAGACTCCGGTAAAACCCTTGAAGCAGTATCAACGAACCTGTCACATTAGGTGTCGACATGGAAGTTCCCCAGTAACTGGCATAATCAGAATTTCCGGATGCAACAGAAGAGTAAAGCCCGGTACCATTGGCGACCAGATCGGGTTTGATCCTCCCATCATCCGTGGGACCAGTCCCACTGAATGAGGCCAGAACAACATCAGCCGGTACCTGATAACCGTTTGGAATATCGTATACAGCTCCGACGGTGAGAACATTTTTGCTAACCCCAAAACCTGCCCCGATACAGTCGAACCCGTTGGGCCCTCCGTTCAGGTTACGAACGGTTGTAGAAGGTACCCAATTGTTGTTGCCCCATACATAGTGGTTAACCGGTTGGGTTCCCGGGCCTCCAAGCCGGTCGTTCCCCGATGATTTACATATGAGATAAAAGGGAGCGTTGCGTGCAATATTATCCACATCCGCCGCCGCCTGCATATAATAACCGTACTGATAATCGGTGTAACGATCGATGGTGGTATCTCCCAGCCAGTACCAGGCCCCGTTATAATCCCATCCTGCTATATAACCGTAGGAATGGTTGGATACCAGGGCCCCCATAGCGGCTTCTGTGGCCATTTCCGCAAAATCACTGTTCCAGTCAAAGGCCCTCAGTCTGGCCAGACCGGCCATACCCCGTGCATTGGCGATGACTCCCGTTGCGACCATGGTTCCGGCAACGTGGGTGGCATGGTCGCTCAGGCTGGTGGAACCATCACCCTGCACTACCCTGCCGGTCAGCTCATTGTGTGTGGTGCGGACAGCACCTCCGTCCCATTCCCGTACAGTGTCACCACTTCCTGTCAGATTCAAACCCATTCCTCCTCCGATCCAGACTTTATTGGTGGAAACGGTTTTGGCTGCATCAAGATTGTCGGTAATGCAGAAAAGTGGTTTTCCCCTGAAATCAAATCCCATTAACTCCGACTCCCTGCCGGCAGCTCTTTGTGTTCTGACCGGCCGGTTGTTTTCAGTTGCCCACCTGATGGCAGCCTGTTTCATCTCTCCGGCGCGAAGCCTGAATTGATCCGCCATCTTCAGCAGCGAGTCAACCCGCGTGTTGCGGACCACCTGGAGGTGTGCATCGGCAGACTGGGCAGAAACAGGTAACCGGAAAGCCATGAGTATTATAACCATGGCTGATATGGAGAAAAAGTACTTCATAACCCATTGTTAAGAGGCTGTAAAGTTACTGCTTTTCTCTTTTTTCGGGCTTTCCACCAGACCAGGAAACCCGTTATCAGAATTACCAGAATGAAAATTCCGGTTACCGGAACCACCAGGATGTAAAAATCGCCAATCAAAGGCTGAAAGATCCTCCCGGTGTGCACTTCCAGGTTGAAGTTCCACAGGGAGACCGGACTTTGATCAAGGATCGTCTGTGTCATTGGGGCGATGAACCTTCCGGGCCGGATCACCAGCGCTCCCTGTGCATAGTCAAATGTTATCTCATTGCCATCCTGACGCTGTATATATCCGGCCACGGATACATTGCCAAAGGGGGGAGTCTCTTTCCCGGGATCCATCCAAATTTCGCCTGTGAAATGATCCCTGATCGTTCCGGACCGGAGATTCCAGTCGAAAATCCCGCTGAAAGATCCGACCAGATATTCTCCTTCACCAGTTTTTCTGAATACATTGATCCCCATGACGCTTACCGGAGGCTGAATGCCAAAGGGTATAAGCGATTTCAGGGTGTCATCCGAAAAGTAGATACCTTCGGACGTTGCGACCATAAAACGGCATGAATCAGGTTCGTACAGGAAATCCCGAAGCCTGTCGTGCCAGTGATTCGGATTGTCCAGGGTGGAAAACGGGATCTTCCCCACCCTGGAGCCAGCAATCGGTATCAGCAAAGGCGGCCGTAGAAAAATACCTGTAACCGCCGTCAGGATCAGCAATCCGATTCCCCATGAACCCAGGCGGTTATGCCAGCGCAGTGAAAACCGGTTGAATCTTTTCATCCGGCTTTTGATCTCCGATCGTACCCTTTGCAAAAGAAAAGGCATCAGGAAATAGATCAACCCTGTCAGGCTGATGATGATCATCGCAGCTCCCGTGAGGTCAACCAGCAGTTTTCCGGCAATGCCATATATTTCTCCGCTATGGATCACCCAGAGGGTTCTGAAAAGACCGGTCTTCTGGTCGTCATCGGCGGCTGCGGGGAGAACGATCGTCCTGAATCCCCGGTCGGGATTACGGGCCGACCCGAGGTAGAGCGATGATCGGGTCATCACCAGGAGTGAATCCCCGTGCGTCAGGACTTTTACGACCCTGACACCGGATTCGGGCAACTCAACCGGCACCCACAGGCCTTCCCGACGACAGAACCTGAAAAGCCCAAACTGCGTGCCTGCAAAGATGTCACCCTGCGCAGATTGGGTCAGCGTACCGACCTTCCTGTTATCAATTCCGGCAGGAAATCCCTGGTTGAAATCGCGAAATCCGGTCAGTCCGTTATCTGTTTTCCAGATCCCGATGTTGCCAAATACCAGAATACTGTCATTCCCGGCGGGAATACTGCCTTTTACGGCCGCAAGATTCCAGTTCTTATACCGGTATGTCTCCGGTATGTAATCACGGCTGATATCAAACCCTGAGAATGTCTGACGGTGATTCAGAATAATTCCGCTGACGGAGAACAGGAGAATCAGCGGAGAGAAGAAAAGACTCAGCCACTTGTGCCATTTTTTCAGCGTTTTCATTCTCTCACCTGCTGTACTCTAAGGATTATCGTTTCAAAAAATAGCTCCGTACTATACCCTCCCTGTCGGTTTCCGAATAGGTCTCAAATCCTGCAGATCCAATCTTTTCAATCATCGGGGCCGGTAAAAATGGCGTGATGATTTCATAGATCTCTCCCGGTTTTAGTTCCCTTGTTTCCCTTAATACCCTGTCGAGGGGATGATCACCGGCCGCCAGGATCGGTCTGGCATCCAGTGTTGCCACAATGTGTTCGGCAATGAGCCATGCTGGTTTGTTCATGTTGTTATCTGTTTTTTCGTTTTCAATCATTATCTCCGGTTGTCCGGCAAGCATTCTGAGTGTATTGATCATTTCATTCAGCCTGAGGCCTCCCACCACCGAAGCCTGGCGCAGGGAGGCGACCCTTGCAATGGTGCGCCTCAGCACGGGATTCCTCAGCTTTACAAATACCGGTGAAAGAGCGATCAGTTGTTCCTCCAGTTCAGGAAAAAGCCGGAGAAACTCCCCGACC
>CAYWHQ010000172.1:0-6499 GCA_964457665.1 uncultured Prolixibacteraceae bacterium
CACGGCGATCCTTTCATCACCGAGGTATTTCCTCCCGGCCGTGCCGGCGAACCCGACGTGACGTACCGGATCGGGCCGGCCTCCTTTTTCCAGACCAACAGCCGCCAGGCGATGAATCTTTACAGGATCGCAGCGGAGATGGCCGGTCTGAGCGGAAGGGAAAATGTTTTTGACCTCTACACGGGTACGGGTACCATCGCCTGTTATATTGCCAGATCGGCGGTACGGGTAACCGGTATCGATTCTGTGGCTGCCGCCGTGGAAGACGCCCGCGGCAACGCGGTTTTGAACAATCTTCCGAACACGCAGTTCATTACAGGCGAAACGGAAACAATTCTCACACCTGAGTTTATCCAACAACATGGTGGTTGCGACGTACTGATCTCGGATCCTCCCCGCGCGGGTATGCATGGGAAGGTGATACAGGCGATCCTTGGCGCCGCTCCTTACCGGATTGTCTATATTTCGTGCAATCCTGCCACTCAGGCGAGAGACATCCATCTGCTCTCGGAACGTTACAAACTCATAAGCTCACAACCTGTGGATATGTTTCCGCATACCCAGCACGTGGAGAATGTGGTCCTGATGGAACGTAAGGATACAGACACAGATTAGACCCGGTTCCCTTCAATCCGTTGCCGTATTTTCTCCGTCAGCGCCTCCAGGGACTGGCTTTCGGCATCATATATAATATCGGCCTGAAGATACCATTTGCCGCGTTCGGCGAGATGATCCCGGACGAAGCCCGGTAATTGTCCGGGCGACAGATCCCGCAGTACCGGCCTCTGTTTCCTGATCTTTAGCAAGCGGCCGGAAAGTACTTCCACATCCCAGCGCAGGTAGAGTGAAATTCCGTGTTTCCTTATCCATTCCATATTACCATGAAAACAGGGCGTACCTCCTCCCGTGGAGATCACCGTCTGCTGCAGCAGAGATGTTTCCCGGAGCAACCGGCTTTCGATGATACGGAACTGCTCTTCGGAATAAGTTTGAAAAAAATCATTGACGGAGACTTTGTAACGGTTCTCAAACTGTGTGTCAAGATCGAGGAACGACCACCCCATGAGGGCTGCAAGCTCTCTTCCTGTGCGGGTTTTACCCGCCCCCATGTAACCAATGAGATAGATACGCATCACCTGAAGGGGTCTGATCAGATCATGCGCCAATAATACCAAAAAAAACGTAATTTTGCAGTCCGAAACTGAACACACCCTGATGAAAAAGTTATCGCTGATCACATTCTGTTTGTCCTTCATAACGGTGATCCTTTCCTCCTGTGCTCCATCCACTGGAGAGGGGGATGAAATACCGGCCGACGTTGTGTACAATCCGAATTCCGCGAAGTCCACCGGTGCTGATGACCGGCTGCCTGTTTTCCGGTTCAGCACCACTGAACACGATTTCGGCAAGATCATCGAAGGGGAGACCGTCAGCTTCCAGTTCCGGTTCGTGAATGAAGGAAAGACCGACCTGATCATTGCAGAGGTAACCAGTTCCTGCGGCTGTGCTGTTCCTACCTACCCGCGTACTCCCGTTCCTCCCGGCGGCGAAGGGGTTATCATGGTAGCCTTCAACAGCAAAGGCCGGACTGGGTACCAGACCAAAACCGTTGTCGTGACGGCCAATACACAGCCCAATGTGACACGGCTTTCCATCAAGGCGCATGTTCTCGGCCCCAATGATTTGAAATAAATATGAGCCGAATTCCAGTTCCATACCTACTTATCAATAAATACAATAATCCATGACAACACTCTTGAACATTTTACTGATGGCACCTCAGCAGGGTGCCCAACAAAATTCCTGGTGGTCGTTCCTTCCGCTTCTCCTGATCATCGTGGTTTTCTATTTCTTCTTTATCCGTCCGCAGATGAAGCGGTCGAAGGACCAGAAAAAATTCCGCGAATCGTTGCAGAAAGGACAGAAAGTGGTTACCATTGGCGGAATCCATGGTAGGATCGTGGAGATCCAGGATACCACAGTGACCCTTGAGGTGGACAACGAGGTCAGACTCAGGGTTGAAAAATCCGCTGTCGCTATCGACAACACCCAGACTCTGGAAAATAAGTAATCTGCCAGCCGGCCGGCGTGAAACCTGAATTGATCGAACTCATCGGCAATGCCCGAAAGAAAAGAGGCCACAAATTCAGGCAACAGCTCTACATCCTGATCGTCTGTTTTGTGCTCAGCCTCTTCTTCTGGATCCTGATCCGGTTGTCGAAGAATTATGATTACACCTATGAGTACCGCCTGCAATACATCGGCCTGCAGGAGTCATATGCCATGCAATCGGTTTCCGATTCAATACTCAGCCTGAAGATCACCTTGCAGGGATACGACTATTTCCGTGAACACCTGTTCGCTCCGCAGATACGTACCTATCCGGTCAGCCTCAGCCGCATCCGAAAAAAACAGCAGGGCGATCATTACACAGCTTACATGCTAACCCGTGGTCTGGCAAGGGATATCGTATCGCAGACCACCTTCCCGAGCGAGGTCATCAGTGTGAATCCCGATACGCTCTTTTTCGTATTCCGAAAACGGGCAAGGTAATGCTTCATGTCGGCCTCACAGGGAACATGGGCAGCGGTAAAAGTACAGTTGCCAGAATATTCAGTATTCTTGGGATACCCGTATACCATGCCGATGCCGGAGCCCGGGAGCTGTATCACGATCCGGGGGTCAGGGCAGGTCTGGGAGAGATTTTCGGATCGGGCATTTTTCACCCCGATGGCTCGGTCAACAGACAGCTTCTTGCTTCGATCGTGTTTGCCGATCCCGGGGAACTCCAAAAACTCAATGAGTACATTCATCCTCTGATGCGGAAAGCCATACTGAAATGGAAGGAGGATCACAAGGGTTATCCTTACCTGATCCACGAAGCGGCCATTATCTTCGAAAGCGGCTTCAGGGATGCCTACGACCGGATTATTCACGTGAGCTGCCCTGAGCCGGTGGCTGTTGCACGTGTAATGGAGCGGGACGGGGCTCCCCGTGAAGCGGTGGTGTCGAGGCTTCAGCATCAGTGGAAAGATGAAGTGAAGGCAGCCCTGGCCGACCATGTGATCCTAAACGACGGGTCATCGATGCTTCTCCCGCAGGTACTGGAGCTGGACCGTTTTTTCCGGAATCCCGGCCAATGAAAAAGATCCGAATCACCGCCGTATCATATCTCAATACCTTTCCCTTCGTGTATGGGTTGCAACAGGGGCCTTATGCCCGGCAGTTCAGCCTTCGCCTGGCCGTACCTTCACAATGTGCCGTGAGTCTGAAAGAGGGAAGCGCTGATATCGCCCTGATACCGGCAGGGGCTCTCAGGGATTTCGGCAATCCCCGGATCCTTACGCGATACTGTATCGGCGCCGAGGGACCGGTCAGAACGGTGTTGCTCCTTTCGGAGGTGCCACTGTCACAGATCAGCCTGGTGGCTCTTGATTTCGACAGCCGGACTTCTGTGGAACTGGTGAAGGTGCTTGCAAGGCATTACTGGAAGATCAAGCCGCAATTCATCCCCCTGGAACCTGGTGTTCTCATGACAGGCGGAACCAGGATCCGCTCGGTTGTGGCCATCGGTGATAAGACCTTTGAGCTGGCTCCACAATACCCTTATGTTTACGACCTGGCTGCCGAATGGATATCTTTTACCGCATTGCCGTTTGTATTTGCCGTATGGGCTGCCGCCGGTCCCGTGGATGAGGAAACAGAAGCCATGCTGAATGAATCGCTTCAATATGGTATAAGCCACTTAGAGGAGTGCGTGGACTTTTTCAGGGACCGGATGCCACAGTGCGGCGATTGCGTGGCATACCTCCGGAACAACATCTCCTACCTGCTCGACGAACGCAAATGGGATGGAATGAATCTATTTCATTTCTTCACAGGATAACCGCGTTTCTTAGCCATATCTTCAAGTCGCTTCTGGAACCCGGATTTTTTGGTGGGCTTTTTCTTGTTGGCTTCGATCTGTGCATGAAGTTTCTTCTCATCGATCGTGGCCCTGATGAGGTAGATCTGGGCAAAGGTGAGCAGGTTGGCCAGCAGGTAATAGTAGCTGAGCCCTGAGGAATAGTCGTTAAACCAGAAGAGAAACATCACCGGCATCATGTACATCATGGTCTTCATACCCGGCAACTGGGTTTGGGCGCTACCCATCATCTGGTCGTTCAGGCGGGTGTAAATGATCGAGGAGATTGTCATCAGCAGCGCGAATAGGCTTACATGGTCCCCGTAGAAGGGTATGGTGAACCCGCCCGGAAATGTCCAGATCGAATCATACGACGAAAGATCGTCAGCCCAGAGAAATGCCTGCTGACGTAATTCGATGGAGGAGGGGAAGAAGCGGAACATGGCGATCAGGATCGGCATCTGGAGCAACAAAGGGATACACCCTGCCATCGGATTCACTCCGGCTTTGCGGTAAAGATCCATGGTAGCCTGCTGCTTTTTCATGGCATCCTCTTTCTTCGGGAACTTCTTGGTCAGTTCGTCGATCTCCGGTTTGAGAATCCGCATCTTTGCAGATGACTTGTAGGTTTTGTAAGCGATCGGGAAGAGAACAATCTTAAGCAGAATGGTAAGAATCAGGATGATGATCCCGTAATTCCATCCCAGGTTACCGAAGAAGGTGAAAACCGGGATCACCGCATAGATATTGATCCATGCCATGAGAAAGAAACTCCATCCCAGCGGGATCTGTTTTTCGAGGTCAAGTTTGTAGCTCTTCAGGGTATAATACTTGTTCGGTCCGAAATAAAAAGAGAGCCCTATCGGGGCCATCGTTTCAGGATCGAAGGGCAGGCCTGCCTCCGCGGTCATCTCTTTCATGAATGACTTTTCGCTGGCAGGCGTAAAGGTTTTGAATCTGGGTTCCATGAAGAACTGGTCAGCGATCACGGTGCTGGTGAAGAACTGCTGCTTGAAAGAGAACCAGCTGATCTTTTCATTCCGCAGATATTTCTCCTCATCGCTTGTTTCCGACAGGTAATCTACCTCGTCCTGGTCATACCGGAAATAGACCGTGGAGCTCATCCGTTCCATCTTAACGCTCTTTTCAAGCCTTTTGAGCTGATCGCTCCAGTTGAACACCAGAAATCTGTTCGTCGGATCGATGATACCCTTCATTCCCTCGAAATGGATATCGAAACGGAACATGAAATCAGCGCCGTCAAGGGTATACCGGAAATCGATGAACTTTCCCGGATCGTAGGAGGTGTCAGTTTCATTGGCGTAGAGCCTCATAATAAAGGTAAGTGAATCACCCCCTCCGACCGCGTTGAGGTGATTGCTCCTATCGGCAATGACCGGCTGAAAATAAAGTCTGCCGGTATTTATGATGCGGTTATTATGAAAAAAAGAGAATCCGAAATTCGTGGAGTCGATGTCCATCAGGATAAGTGGCTGACCATTCCAGGTCTTATATTCTTTCAGTTCAACTTTGCGGATGGTTCCGCCGAGGGTGGAGATGAACAGGCGAACCTTTTCATTCTCAATGGTAATGAGCGAGTCGGTTCCAGCTGCGGCGTGGGAGAACAATCCCAGCTCTCCTTTCATGGCCATGCGTTGCACAGTGAGAGGATCTGCCCGGGTGCCCATCTCTTCCAGTTTCTTTTTGGCTTCGGATGCCTCAATAGCTTTCTGTCGGGCTATTCGCGTGATCTCCTCCATCCGCCGGGCCTGTTGTGCCTGGTAAGCGGAGTCGGCTTTCCTGCGCGCCTCTTTCACCTCCTCTCCGGAGGGTGTAATAAGATAACTGTAGACGATAAAGATACCGAAAATCAATAAAAGGCCAATAATGGTGTTACGATTCATCTTTTCAGGTTACGCGTTATGATTTGTTTGTTTTTGCTGCCGCAGCCACGAAGCTGACGAACAGGGGGTGGGGATTGGCCACGGTGCTTCTGTACTCGGGATGGAACTGTACCCCGACGAACCACGGGTGATCGGGAAGCTCCACAATCTCCACCAGGTTGTCCTTCTCGTTCAGTCCCGCCGGTATCATCCCGGCTTTCCTGAACGCTTCCAAATATTCGTTATTGAATTCATAGCGATGGCGGTGTCTTTCGCTGATCTGATCCTTTCCATAGATCTGTGCTGCACGCGTATCCGGCAGGAGACGGCATGGATAGGATCCCAGGCGCATCGATCCGCCGAGACCGCTGATCTTTTTCTGCAACTCCATCATATCGATCACCGGATACGGGGTATTCTTACTGAATTCAGTGGAGTGGGCCCCCGGCAGTCCGACCACATTGCGGGCAAACTCGATCACCGCACATTGCATTCCCAGGCAGATACCAAAGAAGGGTATGTTGTGTTCACGGGCATAACGGATCGCCGTGATCTTACCCTCAATTCCCCGTTCACCGAATCCTGGCGCCACCAGGATCCCCAGTATTCCGTCCAGCTTTGAGGCAACATTCTGCTCATTGAGATATTCGGAATGAAACAGTTTTACATTCACCTTGCATCCTTTGGCTACGCGGGCATGAATAAACGACTC
>CAYWHQ010000173.1:0-6489 GCA_964457665.1 uncultured Prolixibacteraceae bacterium
CAATAAAACATACGGAAAATCTTAAGGTATTTTTCATGAAACAATATTATAAAAATAGTCCAGGATATTGCATATTATGGAGTTAGCAAAAGGTTAACAGGTGAACGGGTTAACAGGTGAACAAGTGAACAGGATAATAAAAAATTGCGAATTGCGGGATGATAAAACCTCCAAATTACGAATTACAGACTACTCTGCACTTCCCTACCTCCCTACCTTCCTACGGATTCACCGTGATCCACAGCGTGGTAGTGGTCGAGCAGCCCGTAGCCGTATCGGTCTCCGTTACCTTCACATAACCCGGGTTGACGATCCCGCAGGGGAAGTCCCAGGTGAGCGTGAGGCAGTTCATGCCGGGCAGACAGGGATAGGCGTTGCCGTGGCTGGCGCTCCAGGAGTAGGTATGGCCTGCCACCAGCGGGGTGGAGCAGGGTACCGTTACGCTTTGTGCACCATAGCCGTACCATGTCGCTTCGGCGGAATGGCCGGTCGTGGTCCATTCGGCGGAGAAGAACTGCCCGGGAGCCGGAATGCCTGGTAGCAAAAGCAATTGCTAAGGAAAGTTTGTATGGAGGATGATCCGTTAAAAAATGCCGCACGTTTCAGAAAAAAATATCTTTGCAGGAAGGATAAACTCCGATAGATTTATCATGATGCTCAACCGGATCATCGCTTTTTCCATCAAAAACAAGTTCCTGGTCGGTTTGCTGACTGCTGGCCTTATCCTTTGGGGAGGATATAACTTTCTTCAGCTCCCCATCGATGCAGTTCCCGACATCACCAATAACCAGGTGCAGGTGATCACTATCTCGCCTTCCCTTGCACCTCAGGAAGTGGAACAATTTATTACATTCCCGGTAGAAACCACGATGGCTAACATTCAGGATGTGACAGAGATCCGGTCGATATCAAGGTTTGGACTCTCCGTAGTCACCATTGTTTTTAAAGATCATGTGGATATTCTGAAGGCCCGCCAGAGGGTTTCGGAACAGATTACAATTGCCGAAAACCAGATCCCGGAGAGTTACGGCAAGCCTGAGATGATGCCTGTCACGACCGGATTGGGTGAGATTTATCAGTACGTGCTTCAACCCGCACCGGGATATGAAAGCGTATATTCACTTTATGATCTGCGGACCATTCAGGACTGGATCGTTAAACGTCAGTTATCGGGCATTCCGGGAATTGTTGATATTAGCACTTTTGGAGGGCTTCTCAAACAATTCGAGGTGTCAGTCAATCCCCGGCGGCTTGTTGGGATGAATATCACCATAACAGAGATTTTCGAAGCGCTTCAGAAGAATAATCAGAATTCGGGCGGGAGCTACATAGAGAAACGTCAGAATGCGTATTACATCCGTACTGAGGGCATTGTACGGAGTGAGGAGGATATCCGGCAGATTGTTGTAAAGCGTATCAACGGATTGCCTGTCCTGGTCGGAGATATAGCCCAGGTAAAAATTGCCTCTGCCCCACGTTTCGGAGCCATGACAAAAGATGGCAAAGGCGAGGCAGTGGGTGGAATCACCCTGATGCTGAAGGGTGCAAACAGCTCTCAGGTCATTGAACGTGTCAGGGAAAGGATTGAGAAGGTGGAGAAGATGCTCCCGCCAGGCCTCACCATCGAACCTTATCTCGACCGTTCACAACTCATTCATAAAACGATCAGTACCGTTACAACCAATCTGATCGAGGGGGGGCTCATAGTCATCTTCGTACTTGTACTCCTTCTGGGCAACCTTCGGTCAGGGCTGATCGTTGCCTCCGTAATTCCGCTTTCGATGCTTTTTGCAATCTCCATGATGAATGTTTTCGGGGTCTCTGCGAACCTGATGAGCCTGGGAGCCATCGATTTCGGTTTGATCGTGGATGGTTCGGTGATCGTAGTTGAAGGCATTGTTCACTACCTTTCGAAAAAATTCAATGGTAAAACGTTGACCAGTAGTGAGATGGAGGCCACCATCTACACATCGGGAACGAAGGTTGGTCGCTCGGCGGTGTTCGGGGTACTTATCATCCTGATTGTCTACCTGCCTATCTTTGCATTTACCGGTATCGAAGGCAAAATGTTCAAACCCATGGCCCAGACGGTCAGTTTTGCCTTGCTCGGAGCCTTGATTCTATCCTTTACCTACGTACCCATGATCTCCTCTGTTTTTCTCAGCAGGAAGATCCGGGTTAGACGAAATTTGTCGGACCGTCTTATGGATTATCTTCATTTCTGGCATGAAAAGGCGCTGAAGACCGCTATCCGTCTTCCTATGGCCACTGTTGGCGTCACCCTGCTGGTTGTGCTGATCAGTTTCTGGGTCTTTTCAAGGATGGGAGGCGAGTTTTTACCTACTCTGGAAGAGGGTGACCTCGCCTGCCAGATGACCCTCACCCCCGGTACCTCCCTTTCGCAGAGCATCGCGACAACCACACAGGCAGAGCACATCCTGAAATCCCGGTTCCCGGAAGTGATCCATGTTGTATCTAAAATCGGTTCGGCTGAGATTCCCACTGATCCAATGGCAATGGAGGATGCTGATATCATGATCACCATGAAACCCAGATCGGAGTGGACTTCGGCCAAAACCCGCGAGGAGATGTCGGAAAAGATGAAGGAGGCCCTCGAGGTATTGCCGGGAACCTCATTCGATTTTTCGCAACCCATTCAACTACGGTTCAATGAACTGATGACCGGTGTAAAGACAGATGTCGCTGTAAAAATTTTCGGGGAAGACCTTGACCTTCTCTTCAGGAAGGCTGAAGAAGCCGCGGCCATCATAGAAAAGGTTGAAGGAGCAGGCGATATCCGTGTTGAGCAGATCACCGGACTCCCTCAACTGGTGGTTCGTTTCGACCGGTTAAAAATTGCTCGGTATGGATTGAATATCAGCGAAGTCAACAAGATTGTCAGGACCGCATTTGCCGGCGAATCGGCCGGCGTAGTGTTCGAGGGCGAACGCAGGTTCGACCTGGTGGTTCGGCTGGAGGAGGAGTTCAGAATGAACCCTGAGGCCCTTGGCAATTTACGGGTCAACCGGCCTGATGAGGCTTTGATCCTGCTAAACCAGGTGGCTTCTGTCGAGCTGGTCGAGGGTCCGATGCTCATCTCCAGAGAGGAGGCAAAACGTCGGGCATCAATCGGGATCAACGTCCGGAACCGAGATATCGAGTCCTTTATTCGGGAAGTCAACCAGAAACTTGAAGAAAATCTTGCGCTTCCACCAGGCTATTTCCTCTCTTACGGTGGACAGTTCGAGAACCTTCAGTCGGCGAAGAGGACCTCCGCGATTGCTGTCCCGGTAGCGCTTGTTGCAATTTTCATCCTCCTGTTTTTCGCTTTTAACTCTTTCAGGCAGTCGGTCATGATCTTCACCGCCATCCCACTTGCGGCTGTAGGCGGTATTTGGGCACTGTCAATACGCGGAATGCCCTTCAGCATCTCCGCCGGGGTCGGATTTATCGCACTGTTCGGGATCGCTGTGCTGAACGGGATTGTTCTTATCAGCCACTACAATGAACTTGAGAAAGAAGGCATAACGGATGTGATACCGCGCGTGTTGCAGGGAACCGCCGACCGCCTTCGTCCGGTGATCATGACCTCCGTCGTGGCAGCTTTGGGATTTCTGCCCATGGCCCTCTCCCATGCCGCAGGCGCTGAGGTACAGAAACCTCTTGCAACTGTCGTGATCGGGGGAATCATTACCTCTTCTTTTCTTACCCTCGTGGTACTTCCGGTACTGTATCTGTCTTTTAACCAGGGTTTAACCTGCTTTCTGAAAGAGAGGATCCGGCGTCCCAAACCTCCTCCGGCCCTTTTCTGGATTATCCTGACAATGCTCTCTGTTGCTCCGGTTTTTACCAGCGCCCAGCAGACAGAAAGAACCATCACCCTTTCAATGGAGGAGGCGGTTACCATGATGATTCAGAAAAGCGATGAGTTTAAGAACATAGGATTACAAAACAAGGCCGAACAGAAACTTATTAAATCTGCTTTCAACCTGGATGGTCCGGTAGTCTCCCTGGAGACCGGCCAGATCAACTCCTCCGCAAGCGACTACAAGCTGTTCATCAGCCAGGCACTGGAATTTCCCATGGTCTATGTCAACCAGATCCAGGCTCAGAAAGCTAAATTTGCCTCCACAGTCCTGCTGAACGAGTGGAAAAAGCACGAGATGATTGCGCAGGTCCGTTCCGTTTACATGAACGGATGGGTCGCTGCTGCCAGGGCCCGGCTTGTAGTACGTCAGGACAGTATTTTCCGCCGCTTTCACGAAGCGTTGCAGCGAAAGCTTGACCTCGGGGATGCCGACCGAATGATGCTTATTCTGGCTGAATCAAGACTGGCAAGAATCGAAAACCTGCTTGACAGGACAATTACTGAAAATGAGGTTCTTCTTTACGAACTTATGGTATTGGTACATTCGGAGAATCCCGTTGCCTGGCCCATAGGGATGCCTTATCGACTTGATTCACCCGGATACACTGGATTCAGAAGCGAAAACTCTTCACTCGCACTTCATCTTGATCAGGAGATCAGGTACGCGCGAAAGGGCCTTGGTGCCGAATCATGGAAACTGGCGCCGGCTGTTAACGTTGGATGGTTTACACAGAGCATTGATGACGCTCGTCCCTATACCGGGTGGCAGTTCGGGCTTTCCGTTCCTTTGTGGCTCTGGGCTCCCGCCGGCCGAATTCAGGCAGCCAGAATCAATCGGGACATCACACAAAATAACCTTGAAAATACCCTGCACCATCTGGGCGCCACCTGGTTCAGATGGAGCCGGGAACATGAACAGCTTATGCGCCGGCTCGACTGGTTCGAAAAAAATGGATTGAAACAATCCGACAATCTTCTGAAAAGCAGTGAAACCGGATTTCTTGCCGGAGAAACCGATCTGTTTGAACACCTGTTCCTGATCAGCGAGGCTTTTGAGATACAACTCGAATATCTTGATGTGCTGAATGATTATAACCAGTCGGTCATCCGGCTCAGGCAGATCCTCGAAAAGTAACCTGATAAACTATGGAAACATTATGGAAATTACTGTGGTTGATGTTACCGGTGTTACTGCTGGGCACATCCTGCAGCGGTCCCTCAGAAAAGGAAAACGATTCCGGAGGGAGTCCATCCGACTCAGGAGTGGTACTTACCATTGCACAGGTTAAAAATGCCGGGATCACCTTTGGTCTTATTGAGAAAAAGTTGCTCTCCCATGACGTCCATGCAAGGGGAGAACTGGTTCTTCCGCCGGAAGGCATGGCCACTGTCAGTATGATGACCGGCGGGATTGTGGAGTCCATCAAGGTTTCCACAGGCGACCGGGTTAACAAAGGGATGGAACTTGCATCTATATCTTCCCCCGAAATCATCCACCTGCAGCAGGAATATCTGCTGGCATCCCACCAATGTCAATTGCTTGAAAAGGACTTTCTTCGGCAACAGGAACTGATAAGGGAGAATATCTCCTCCGGGAAGAAATTTCAGGAAGCAGAAGCAGACTTTGACCAGGCAAAAGCAACACGGGAATCTCTCCGGCTCAGGCTGAAACAACTCAATATCCCGCCTGACGCCTTACGGGAGGGCCGGTTTTTCGAATCTGCACCGGTTGTAAGTCCGATCGATGGCACCATCGAGGAAGTGCATATCAATCCTGGTAAATTCGTTGAGCCAAATAGTGTACTTTTTACCGTCATCAGCCGGCAACACTTACTCCTGGAACTCATGACCTTTGAAAAAGACATCCTGTATGTGAAACCCGGCCAGCGTGTTACCTTTCATATTAGCAGCCTGGGCGACAGCATCTTTGAAGCACGTGTAAATACTGTCGGACAAAGGGTCGGGGAAGATGCCAGAACCGTGCGTGTGATGGCATCAATCAAAGGCATGAATCCGGGTATTCTGCCTGGAATGTTTGTTGCCGCTGAGATTCACACTGATGAGCAGCTGCTTGAAGCGTTGCCGGAGGAGGCTGTGGCAGCCGACCAACAGGGGGAATATTGCTTTTTTACCCTGGGTGAAGGGCCCGGCAGTTTGTTTCGTTTTTATCGGCTGCCGCTCAGAACCGGTTTCAAAGAGGACAAATATATCCAGGTGCAACCGTTATTTCAGTTGCCGGAAGGCGCCAGGATTGTTGTCAAAGGAACATATTACATCCGGGCAGCAGGGCTGAAAGCAAGGGATTAGTCCTTCATTCCGCTATCTTTGCAGACACGGATATTTTAATCGCATTGTTTTATGGCGGAAATCAGAACAAAATACCTCTGGCTTGTCATCCTCCTTACCCTCGTGGTTTATTTCATCAGCATGTTTCTCGATTTGATGGGTCCGGGTACAGTACAGTATGCGCAGATCACCAGAGAGATGTTTGAGACGGGCGGATTCCTTCAGGTAACCTATCTCGGTGATAATTAGCTCGACAAACCTCCGCTGCTCTTCTGGCTGAACAGTCTGGTTTCTGCATTTACCGGTTTTTCAAACTTTTTTTACTGGTTGCCCTC
>CAYWHQ010000174.1:0-6488 GCA_964457665.1 uncultured Prolixibacteraceae bacterium
CGGAAAAGAAATTCGACTTGGCGTTGAAGAATTCGTCGCAGGCCGCACGGAAACGTTTCCAAATCTTGTCGGAATGTTTACGCGGAACCGGTCCGATCTTCTTCCACTCCTCCTGGAGATGGATCATCTCGCTGGTAGTTTTCTTCCAGTCGGTTGAGTTTTTCAATGTTTCGGCCTGCATGCAGAGATCCACCTTTAAATTATAGTTGTACATCTGCTGCTCCTTGAGCTTGTCGAAGAACTCCCGCTTCTGGACGAAGAAACCATCGAGCCCCGATTTGAAACGCTGCCAGACGGAAGCGTTATGTTTTTGCGGAACGGGGCCCACAGATTTCCATATTTTCAGCAGCTCGTTGATTTTATTGGTGTTATCCTGCCACTCCCGGGTCGATTCGTTCTTCAGACTGAGTATCTCCTCCGCCTGTTCACAGAGGGCAATCTTGGTTTCAAGATTCTTTTGCTGCTCCTCTTCAATCCTGGTATAATATTCCCGGCGTCTTTCATTGATCTTATCAGTGGCGGTCTTGAATCGTTCCCATATCTCGTCTTTTTTATCGGCGGGCACCGGACCGATCTCTTTCCAATCTTCGTGGTATTTCTGGAGCTGTTTGAATGATTTTATGATGGAGGTTTCCAGCAGCAGCTCTTCTGTTCTTTCACACAACGCCATTTTGGCCTCCAGGTTCTTGCGGAGGTCCAGATCTTTCAGCTCCTTATTCAGTTTAACCTTCTCAAAGAACTTCTCTACGAGGAAATGGTAGTTCTGCCAAAGGTTATTGATCTCCCCGCGCGGTACGATCCCGATCTCCTTCCATCGTTCCTGGAGATTCTTGAATTCGTCGTAAGTCTTTTTCAGCGTCTCTTCCGATGCGATGAGATTCTTTAACTCCTCGAGGATCTGCTGTTTGCGTATAAGGTTTTCCTTTTTCGACTTTTCCTGTTCCTCGTTGAAACGGATCTTGTTGGCTTTGTAGATGTTAAAAATCTCCTCGAACCTCTCGTCGAGATCGTCGGCCACGGATCCGGTCTCCTCTTTGGTATCTCCCTCCTCGGAGATCGATTCGTACTTTTTAAGATTCTCTTCCTTGGTTTTTTTTAGAAAAGATACCTTAATGAGCGCAATACGGGATTTGACCGCATTGATATCCTCTTCGGCAACGGCCTGCTGGAGCAACTCCACAAGCTCGGCACGCGAATAATGGTCAAAATCCTGTTCCGTCTCATGGATCTCATGATCGCCGATTTCCTCGGAGAGATCGTCGTCCGTCACCATTGGAATCTGTTCAGTCTCCAATGCGGCAGGCGCCGGGTCAGGCGGGGGAGTTTCCGTTACGATTGTTTCTGTGGTCTGAACCGGTTCAGTCGGGAGTTCTGTTTCGTTATTGATCTCTGTCTCGGTGTCGGAAACAGTGGTGGGAATCTCCTCCTGTACAGGCATGATCTCCTGTTCAGGATTCGGGGTGTTTTCTTTGTTTTCCATTTTTTATTAAACTGCTGTGTGTCATACGGTAATGAAGGATCCGACGCTTGCCGGTTCGTTGTTTTCAGGGCAAAGGTAACGAAATTCGTAAAACCACCAAATTTTCCGGTTATGGCAGTGCGCGCCGGTTAAATATCAGGTAGCCGAAATTAATGAAGAAGCTCCATGGTTCGTTGCTTTTATCAAAATAATTGACACCGAGCGATACCGGCCCAAGGGGGCTGTGGTATACCAGCAGGGTAGTGGCCATATAGGAGCGGTCGCTGAAGGGTGGACCCAGTTCGGCGGTATAATCTGCGGGATTCTCCTTGATTGCCCTGTATGGCTGAAAGATATATCCTTCGATCCGGTAATCCACTTTTTTCAGCAGGTTGAAAAGTACCTTGATCCCGGCTCCCGCGTAACTCTGTGCCCTGAAGGCGGGCAGGAATTTGGTTCCGGATTCGGGTACAGGTTGAAAAACGCTCGAATAGAGCAATGAGGAAGTATAGTTTGCAAACAGCGGCTGATTACTGATCACCCCCTCACCGTAGAATCCGAAACGCAGGGGGCCGATACTTTTAAAATAATTATCATACAGGATCCGGAACTTGAACCATTCGTGATGTTCAGTGATCTCAGCCCGTTTACTCATCGTCGATCCGGGAAGCATATTTTCCTGCCCGTTCACATAACTGAATTCTAGTTTCAGTCTGGCGCCGGAATTCGCATAAAGCTTGTAGTTCAGGCTGTTAAGGTCGAAACATAGCGAAGGCGCCAGGAAGTTAAAGCCTGTCTGGTCGGTTGTATCGGTACGGGAAAAAACATTCGACTGGTAATACTGGTCATTGCTGAAGGCGTAGGTGATGTTCATCTCGAGCTTCCCTTTATTGGTCACCGGTATTCCGGCCTTCATTGATCCGAAATATTCTCTCTCTGTGATATATGTCGGATCTTTGTCATCGAAAAAATAGCTTGCACCCTTATAGAAATCGAAATAGTTATAGATGTAGCTGATCTCAAGGAAGACCGGAAGGCGGGTATTGAAGTCGATACGTGCCGAGAGGGCCGCCGAGTTATAGAACCTGCCGAAGTATCCGTTGGCATAAAAATGGAGGGCTTTGCTCCACAGATATTTATATTTCAGCTCAAGGAATACTTCATTATAGGTGCCCAGCGAGAGAATACCGCCGAAACCAATTGAGAAATTGTCGGTTTTCCTGATCTGCGGGCTGAAGGTGAACATCCCGGTATTTTCATTCAGAGAAGCCCGGGGGTGGATGCTCTTGGCAAAACCCTCATCGATGAACTGGAAGTATTCATTTCTCAGTTGATCCAGCGTAATGCTTTGCCGGCGGTGAAGGAGTGTTTTCCGCAGGTAGGTATCCTGGGCGCGCGTCAGTCCCTCTGGAGCTACCGAATCGAAGACAAGGGCCGGTTGCCTGGATTTGAATTCGTTCCGGCGGGCATTCAGTCCTGCAGGGTCGGCACTATCGCGCACCAGTTTCCGGATGGCCGGGATAGAGCGGAGAGCGCAATGGTATCCGCTGTCAGCCAGCACATCGGTATAGGTGAAATCGAGCAGGTTCACTTTAGGCAGCACGGGAGTTATGAGTACCGACCGCGGGTAGGGGATGGTGTCGTTCTGTTTGCCCATCAGCATCACGAGGAGCTGAGAAAGCGCATCGTCCTGATCGGGTTTGGCATACCGTTCGGCCACCCTGGAACCGATGATCACATCGGGCCTAAACTCTTTCATGGCCGCATCGACCGGGAAATTATCGTACATTCCCCCGTCGAACATCAGCTTATTATCGATGGTGATGGGATTAAACACGAAAGGGATACTCATGGAGGCCCTGACTGCTGTTCCAAGATCTCCCTGATGCAGGACCAGGGCCGAGGAGGAGTCGATATCAGCCACCACGCAACGGAAAGGGATGAAGAGGCTGTCGAAATTCCCGCGCGCAGAGGCATTAACCGGTGCAAAGATTTGCATGATCTCGAAATCGATCTGGAAGGGCGAAACCAGGTTGGTAGGCAACTGTGCGGTGAGTTTCTTCTTAAAGTTGATGTCGAGTTTGATCCATGATGCGTCGGGGGCTGGTTTCCGGAAATAATAGGCGTGTTTTTCGTTGGGGATTCCCGAGGCCCAGCGTTGGAAATCCGGGGAGTCCATGAGCCGCTCCATATCATCCGGAGAATACCCTGCAGCATACAGTGCACCGATGACGGCGCCGATCGATGTACCCACAATATAATCCACGGGAATATAATTCTCCTCAAGGGCCCGGATCACACCGATATGAGCTCCGCCCTTACTGGCGCCTCCCGAAAGCACAAGCGCAACTTTCTGTGCGTGGAGGCCGGGAATGATGCATGGAAGGAGTAAACCCAGGAGGGAAAAACAGAGGACCGCTTTCATCAGAACCCTCATCGTACCCTTTTTTTATCCTCCATGGGAAAAGTATGTCAGCTTTTCCCGATACAGGCAAGTGCCTGTTCCAGGTCGGCGATAATATCGCCGGCCTCCTCGATGCCAACGGAAAGACGCACCAGGTCGTCGGTGATCCCCCCTTGCTTTTTAGCCTCTGCGCTGAGTTTCGAATGGGTCATGGAGGCCGGATGCTGGATCAGGGTTTCGATCCCGCCGAGCGAAACGGCAAGAATGCAGAAATGCACATTGTTCATCAGGGTACGGCCGGCTTCGAGACCTCCCTTGAGTCCGAAACTGATCATCGATCCGGGGCCTTTCATCTGGCGTTTGGCGAGTTCGAACTGCGGATGGCTCTCGAGTCCGGGATACAGGACCCATTCGACCAGCGGATGGCTCTGAAGGAACCGGGCTACCTCCATCGCATTCTTCTGTGCCCGGTCAATACGGATGGCGAGGGTTTTCAATCCCCGGCGCGTCAGATAAGCCTGGTGCGGATCCATATTGAAACCGAGGTTCACCATGGTGTACCGCAACCGTTCGTAATCCTCCTTCTTTTTGGCCACAATAATCCCTCCCACCACATCGGCATGGCCGTTAATGAATTTGGTGATGGAATGAAAGGAGACGTCGGCACCCAGGTCAAGGGGTTGCTGCAGGTATGGACTGCAAAAGGTGTTGTCGACGCAGACCGTGATGCCATGCTGCCGTGCGATCTCTACAATGGCAGGGATATCAGAAATACCGATGGTTGGGTTGGCGGGCGACTCCAGATAGATCAGTTTTGTTTCCGGGCGGATGGCATTTCTGACATTCTCCAGATTGGTAGCGTCAATATAGGTGGATTGTACCCCGAAATTCGGAAACACTTTCTCCATGATCCCTCTTGCCGGCCCGTAAACCGCGTTATGGCTCACCATGTGCGCTCCGGCCGAAAGGTAGGTCATGTAAATGGTCGTGACGGCCGACATGCCGGAAGAGGTGGCAATGCCCCCGTAACCGTTTTCGATATCCGCGACCGTCTTCTCCAGGTCGGCGATCGTGGGATTGCCGATCCGCGTATAAATATATCCGTCGCTTTCGCCGGAAAAACACCGGGCGCCATGTTCCGCGCTCTGGAATTTGAAGGTTGAGGTCTGGTAAATCGGAGTGACGGCACTGCCTAACGGATCCTCATGATGGCCTCCATGGACCAGTCTTGAATTGAAACCTTTGTATTTTTTCATGATCTGATGATTTTGATGTCGTGCTGGATCTCTTCCTGCAGGTGTCGCTTCACGGCACAGAGGGCCGCAGCATTGATCACTGCGCTTTCGTACTTTTCGGGGAAGTCGCCCGGTACATGGATACGGATGTTGAACTTGCCGATCATTTTCCGGATGGGATTGTATTCATAATCCATGCTCAGCCGGATACCCTCCGTAGGGATCCCGCGCTGGTCGCAGAAAGATTTTACGTAGATGCCTGCACAGGTTCCGAGAGAGGCCAGAAACAGACTGAATGGAGAAGGAGCGGAATTGTCGCCTCCGGACTTTTCCGACTGGTCGGTCGTGACGATAAATCCGTCAATCCGGGCATCAACTTTCTTGTTGCCGCTGAAAACAATGTCGATCATAAGTTAACAGGATATTTTTATTGATTATTGACTCCGGCTGTAAGTATTAACCGGCGCAAAATTAACCTTTTTTCTACTTTTGCATGGTAATGCGATGATCATTTTAAAATCAGTATCATATGAAAGGAAGGTTGTTATTGTTTTATGCACTCATTCTCTCGCAGGTTCTCACCGGTCAGGATGAAAGTCGATTGCTGCGGTTTCCTGCGGTTCACGGGGATCAGATCGTATTCACCTATGCAGGGGATCTCTATTCTGTACCTCGTGCTGGCGGGGAGGCTGACAAGCTGACCAACGATCCTGACGGGTTTGAGATGTTTGCAAGGTTTTCACCCGACGGCAGACAGATTGCTTTCACCGGGCAGTACGACGGCAACACCGAAGTTTACCTGATTCCCGCGCAGGGAGGCACGCCGGTCAGGCTTACCTATACAGCAACCCTGAAGCGGGATGATATCTCCGACCGGATGGGCCCGAATAACATAGTGATGACGTGGCGCGACAGTCAGAGCGTGGTGTACCGTTCCCGGAAACAGACCTTTAATGATTTCAAGGGGCAGATTTTCGTTGCCCCGGCCGGGGGAGGACTCTCAGAAGAGCTACCGCTGCCGGCAGGTGGATTTTGCAGCTACAGCCCTGATGGCACCCGCCTGGCCTATAACAGGGTATTCCGGGAGTTCCGGACGTGGAAATACTACAGTGGTGGAATGGCTGATGATATCTGGATTTATAATTTCCAAACCAAAGCAACAGAGAATATTACCAGCCATCCTGCCCAGGATATCTTTCCGATGTGGAAAGGCGACCGGATCTATTTCGTTTCTGAACGGGAAAGACCGGCCAACATCTGGTGTTATGAACTGACAACCAAAAATATCAGAAAGGTGACAAGCTTCAGGGAGTATGATGTGAAATTCCCGTCACTGGGGAATGATGCCATCGTGTTCGAGAACGGGGGATATATCTATCTGCTGGATCTT
>CAYWHQ010000175.1:0-6446 GCA_964457665.1 uncultured Prolixibacteraceae bacterium
AGATGCAAACTGTTTTTCAGCGTTGAACGTGTTTGTGAATTGTACTGAAATTGTACATGACCGGGTACTGTCGTGCCGGAACGAAGTATTTCAAGTTCCTTCGGAGTTTCAAAAGCGAAATAGGCATTCCCTTCTGATAAAAGCTTTTCGATGTGAATTCTGTAAAGATCTGTTCGTTCTGATTGCCGGTACGGTGCGAAAAGACCTCCCTTGCCAGGCCCTTCATCAAAAATTAGTCCCGCCCATGTAAGCGAATCGATTATATATTGTTCTGCTCCGGGAACGAACCTGGCCTGATCGGTATCTTCGATCCGGAGAATGAATGTACCATGATGCCGTTTTGCGAACAGAAAATTATACAGTGCTGTTCTGATGCCGCCAAGATGCAGGGGACCTGTGGGGCTCGGCGCGAATCGCACCCGGACTTTTCCTTCAACTGTTATCATGGAAATCAGATCAATAATGCAACAGGCAAAATTACGTTATTTTATTGGCGATGGCTGCCTTAACGACAAATAGTACTTTTGTACAATGAATGTAACGGGGATTGAACAGAGTCTGCTCCTGACAAAGCTTGACCGGTTTATCAGGAAATACTATAAAAACAGGATAATCAGGGGTATGATCTATTCCTTTACACTGATGGCAGGATTGTTTGTATTCCTTGTACTGATTGAGCATTTCCTCTATATGGATACCTGGCTCAGGCTGGGATTCATCGTTTTGTTTCTACTGGTGCTTCTATTTATTATTTTCAGTTGGATCCTGGTCCCTTTTTTGAAGTTGAAGCGAATCGGTAATGTGCTTTCCTATGAAGAGGCCTCGGACATTATCGGGAAACACTTTTCACAAATACAGGATAAACTCCTCAATACACTTCAGTTGATAAAAATGCAGCAACAAAGTCCCATCCAGATTGACCTGTTGACTGCAAGTATTGACCAAAGGACAAGAGAGCTATCAGTGTTCTCCTTCTCCTCGGTGATCCGACTAAAGAAAAATGTACGACTCTTTCGGTATGCTCTTGTACCGGTTCTGATGATTATTGCTTTTCTCGTAATCTCACCGGGAATGATATCGGAACCTGTTGGCAGGTTTATTCAATATAACCAAAAGTTTGAAAAACCACTGCCTTTTCAGGTCGTTATCCTTAATGATAAATTGGAGGCCCTTCAGAAAGAAGATTTTATTCTCAGGATCAAAGTATCCGGCAGTGAAGTCCCGGAACAGCTTAACATTCGTGAAGGTGGCGTACTGTATCCCTGTAACCGTGACAAGAGTGGTTTGTTCAGGTTTCCGTTTCATGCGGTTCAGACAGATATTCTTTTTACCATCGTGGCAGGACCGTATGAATCAGAGGTACATACCCTTAAGGTTTACCCGAAACCGGTTTTGAACGGGATAGCTATGGAGATATCTTATCCTCCATATACAGGCAGAAAACCAGAAATGATTCAACAGGCCGGAGATATATCTGTCCCACAGGGAACGCATGTAAAATGGCGTTTCACTACCCGGGATGTGGAGGTTCTTGATATCAGGATTAACGATGAATGGTATAAGGGAGTGCAATCGGAGGATGGAATATTCGGATTCGAGAAAATTTTTTATCAATCATCCAGATATATCCTTTTTCCCAGAAACAGTTTTCAAAAGGTTCCTGATTCGCTTTCCTATCAGATGACGGTAATACCGGATGCATGGCCCATGGTGGAGATCAATGAAAGCAACGATACCGTGCTCACTGCAATGCTCTTTTTCAAAGGGAATATTACGGATGATTACGGTTTTTCGAGGCTGATTTTTTCATATAAGCTAATGGGTGGTGAAAGAAGGGAGGAAAAAGGCGGAAGGGTGATTGAATTGCCTCTTCAGAAAAATGCTCCAGTGCAAAGTTTTTATTTTTCGTTCCCATTGGATTCGGTTTTAATGAACCCAGGCGACCGTTTGGAGTATTTTTTTCAGGTTTGGGATAATGATGCGGTAAATGGTCCTAAATCAGCCCGGACAGAGGTCAGGGTGTTCGAACTGCCTTCTGAAAAAGAGATCAGGCAAGAGATCAATGAGAATGCTGAAAAGAATGAAGGGCTTCTCCGCGAAGGGATATCGGAGAGCCAAAAGATTCAGAAGAGTATCGAAGCACTTCAGAAGACCATGACAGAAAAGCAAGCGCCGGAATGGCAGGAGCAAAGAAAGGTTGATGATTTACTGCGGGATACAGAGCAGATACTAAAAAAACTAGACGAAGTAAAAGCAAGGAATGAACAAAACCTGAAGAGCAGTGAACAATTCCTGGAAACCAGTGAGCGTATTAGGGAGAAGCAGAAGATGATCAATGAGCTGATGGATAAACTGCTTACGGAAGAGGTCAGGGAAATGCTCAGGGAAATGCAGGAGCTATTAAGCCAGATTGACAAAAACAGGCTTAATGAGATGCTCGAAAAAATGAAAGACAAGACAGAAGAACTGGAAAAGGAGCTTGACAGAAATCTTTCATTGCTCAAACAACTTGAATTTGAACGAAAGCTGGATCAAACAGTCCGGGATTTAAGAGAAGTTGCACGCAAGCAGGAAGAGCTATCGGTTAAATCTGAGAATTCAGGAATGGAGCCAGGTAAGCTGAAGGAAGAACAGGATTCATTGCATAAGGAGTTCGAATTATTACGGAAGGAGCTTGATTCTCTCCAGAAAAAATCAGCAGATCTGGATCAGAATATAGATATCCGGAGCACTGAGCCCCAGCAGGAAGATATTGACATGAATATGAAAAAAGGAAGCCAGGAACTTGGTCGAAATAACAGAAAAAATGCGACCCGGGAACAAAAAGAAGCAGCCCGGAAATTAGACAAACTTGCTCAGGACCTGCAGGACATGATGCTCGATGCTGAGAACGAAGAGATGGAAGAGGATCTTGGAGATATCCGTATGTTGCTGGAAAACCTGATACGACTCTCTTTCTCCCAGGAACAGTTATTATATGATACCAGGATCACAAGCCGGTATGATCCAAAATTCATAGAATTGGTTAACAGGCAATTCGAGATTAAGGAAAAATCTATTACCATAAGGGATTCGTTGCAGGTTATTGCACGGAAACAGATTATGATTCAGCCGGTGATTACCAGAGAGCTGAAGATAATGGAAGATAACCTCTTAATGGCTTCCGAATCATTTGAATTGAGGAATATGCAGGTAGTAGCATCCCGCCAGCAGTTAGCCATGACATCGATGAATAATCTTGCCTTGTTACTGGATGAAGCAATCAGGCAAATGGAACAGCAGATGAATTCAAACATGATGAGCAAAGGGCAGGCATCCTGTAAAATGCCGAAACAAAAAGGCGGGAAATCAAGTATGAAAGGAATGCGGGAGTTACAGCAACAACTTGGAAAGCAACTTGAAAAGATACGCAGCGGTATGGAAAAAATGAAGCAGGGATCCGGAATCACCAAAAAGGAAAAGGAAGGGATGAATGAGGAGATTGCCCGATTGGCTGCCATGCAGGAAGCAATCCGAAGAGAATTGCAGAAATATCATGAGAAGATGCTGGAGGAAGGAAACAAGGATGGGGGAAGTATGAATAAGACGATGGAGGAGATGGAGCAGAATGAAAGAGATATTCTAAATAAGAACATTAATCTGGAAACGATCAACCGCCAGCAACGTATCCTTACGCGTTTACTGGAATCGGAAAAAGCTGAACAAATCAGGGAGCAGGAGGAAAAAAGAGAATCAAAAGAATCATTTTCAAAAGAAAAGAGCAACCCTTCGCCTTTTTTACCGTATAACCAGGAAAAAATCGGTAATACCGAAATGTTACGCAAAGAAACATTGCCGGTAAATGAATATTTTAAGGGATTGATAAACCATTATATGGTAAGGATTACTAAATAGCTGCTCGTATGAAAATTAGGAAATTCAAGATCAGAGGTATTTCACAGTTAAACAGGCTGGAACGGTTCACCGAAGAGATTTGTGATCAATACAATGTACCCGCGGATTATTTCGGAAATATTTTGCTTGCTACAAGTGAATCAGGCCGGGTGTTACTTATGATCCATAAAGACACTGTGAATGGAGTGATTGAGATGCTGCCTGAAAGAATTGGAAAAACCCTGGTATTTAATTTCCGTTTTGTTCCGGGGATACCAAAGAATCCTGAAACGATTGATTATCTTGATATTGATATCAGAAAACAGGGAATGCAAAAAGAGATGTTCATAATAAATGCACTTGCCGATCAGATGAAGATGTCACCGGATGGTACAGAAATGGTATTGAAATTTTCAATCTCCAGCATACATTATGAGAAATCATTGCAAAGGGTGAACATGCTCCAGGAGTACTGGTGCAGGACCGCTGAAACGGTGAAGAAGAGAGATGGCTGAGCGGGTTAATTTTTTTTCTGAAGATATCCGGTTTCAATGCAAGCAAAAAGGGCTGATCAGAAAATGGATTAATGAGACTATTGCTTCCAGGGGGTTGGTATCTGGAGATATCAATATCATTTTTTGTTCCGATAATTATTTGTTGAAACTCAATAAAAGGTTTCTGAATAGGGAAACGCTTACTGATGTAATTGCATTTCAGGGCGATGATTCAAAGAACAGAATTGGAGGCGACATTTTCATTAGCGTTGAAAGGGTGAAGGAGAACGCAGATAAGTACGGAACAGGTTTTTTAAAGGAATTGACCAGGGTAATAATTCATGGTACCCTGCATCTTACAGGTTTGGAGGATAAAACAATATCAGGTAAGCGTGAGATGACAATTGCCGAGGATTATTACTTGTCGCGAATCGGGAATATGATAATGGAGGGATAATATTTCACGTGAAACATAAAGAAAAGGAATATGACGTAATTGTTGTGGGGGCGGGTCATGCAGGATGTGAGGCCGCAGCAGCTTCCGCTAATCTGGGATCACGGGTGTTGCTGATAACCATGAACATGATGAACATGGCACAAATGTCTTGTAATCCTTCCATTGGGGGTATTGCCAAGGGCCAGATAGTCAGGGAAATAGATGCATTAGGGGGACTGACGGGGATCATAACCGACAAGACAACCATTCAATTTAGGATGCTTAACAGGTCAAAGGGGCCTGCCATGTGGAGCCCCCGCGCACAGAATGACAGGATGCGGTTTTCCTGGGAATGGCGAAAAGCCCTGGAAGAGATTCCCATGGTAGATTTCTGGCAGGATTCGGTGGTTGATATATTGGTATTGAACCAAAGGGTTGCTGGTGTGGTAACTGCAATGGGGGATACGATATTTGCGAAAGCTGTGGTTCTTGCAAATGGTACTTTTCTTAACGGAATAATACACATTGGCGACCGGTCATTCAGCGGTGGGAGGATCGGCGAAGGTTCAGCGTATAATCTGACAGAAAACCTTGTCATTAAAGGATTTGAAGCAAACAGGATGAAAACCGGAACACCTGTGCGTGTGGATGGAAGAAGCATCAATTTTGGGTTGATGGAAGAGCAGAAAGGAGATCAGCAGCCCGGAAAATTTTCATTTAGGGATGATATCATACCGGTTAAAAGCCAGAAAAGTTGTTATTTGACATATACTGGTCCTGAAGTACATGAGATTCTGCGAAAGGGATTCAACCGTTCCCCTTTGTTCACCGGAAGAATAAGCGGAAGGGGGCCAAGATATTGCCCTTCCATTGAAGACAAAATTGAAAGATTCAGTAATAGAGAACGACATCAATTATTTGTTGAACCTGAGGGATGGGATACCGTAGAATATTATGTTAATGGTTTCTCCAGTTCTTTGCCTGAAGAAATCCAATTTGAAGCATTGCATAAAGTACCTGGTTTTGAGAAATCAAAATTTTTCAGACCAGGATATGCTATTGAGTATGACTATTTTCCTCCACATCAGTTGTCCTATTCATTGGAAACAAAGATTATTGAGAATCTTTATTTTGCCGGACAGATCAATGGAACGACCGGATACGAAGAGGCTGCCGCACAGGGATTGGTTGCAGGAATCAATGCGCACAGGAAGCTTACTGGAATGACACCCTTCATTTTAAAGAGATCAGAGGCATATATAGGTGTATTGATTGACGATCTGATATCAAAAGGCACGGAGGAACCTTACAGGATGTTTACCTCAAGGGCTGAATACCGATTGTTACTTAGGCAGGATAATGCTGATCTGCGCCTGACAAAAAAAGGCAACCAGTTGGGGCTTATTTCCGATTACAGGGTGACGCTCCTGGAAGAAAAGGAGAAAAAGATAAAGGAAATCCTCCGCATGGTTCGAACAGAAAGTATTAATCCTGAAGATATAAATAGTATTCTGGAGCAAAAAGGGACGGCTCTTGCTTCACAAAAAGTGAAAATTGAGACAATTTTGCTGCGCCCTCAGATCTCCATATTTGACCTGATACCAGTGGTTCCAAAACTTGGAGAGATATCGGAAAAAGAGTCA
>CAYWHQ010000176.1:0-6436 GCA_964457665.1 uncultured Prolixibacteraceae bacterium
GGGTAAAGGCGGTCAGATCCATGATCTTCAGTCCTCTTCCGTAAGCCTCGGCAAAGGTCAGGGAGTCGAACCGCTCAGCATCGGGAAACTTCTCCGGATCGGCCGAATATACGCCGTCGACCCGTGTTCCCTTTAACAAGAGATCGGCCCGGATCTCCACACCCCTGAGAGCGGCTGCAGAGTCGGTGGTAAAAAAAGGATTGCCCGTTCCCCCGCTGAGGATGACCACGAAGCCCTCTTCCAGATAACTGATCGCCCTGGCACTGCTCATCTTTTCACACACCGGGTCGATGGTGATCCCTCCCAGCACCTTCGAGCTAATGCCAACCTTCCCGAGGGCGTCCTGCAGGGCCATGCTGTTGATCACCGTAGCCAGCATCCCCATGTAATCCCCCTGGATCCTGTCGACGCCCGGCTCACCCTGCAGTCCACGAAAAATATTACCCCCTCCAATTACAACCCCCACCTCGCAACCTGCGTCAATAATACTCTTTATCTCTGTGGCATACATGGCCAGCATCCCGGGATCGATCCCATATCCCAGTTTTCCCTCAAGCGATTCGCCTGAAAGCTTCAATAAAACCCTCTTGTATTTCATTTTTGATTCTCATTTCTCAATTCTCAATTCTCATCTCCTCTCCTCCAGATACATCTCATACATCTTTACCACCAGTTCTGCGTCAGCGCGAATCGCCGGATCCCCGTCCGATTTCAAATCCTTTGCCACGTCAAGGAATTCCTCCGGAAGGCTGACAACATCGAGGTAGTTCAGCAGGATCAGGCAGGCGTATTTTTCGAGAAACTCCACTTTCTGGCCTGAAGTGAGCGTCGTTTTGATAAGTGCCGTCAGTTCTTCTTTAATCCTGCCAATCACTTCGGCATTGGTAAGTTTCTGTATGAACAGGGTTTGCCGTATGCTGACGAATCCCGGAATATAGGCCGGCAGGGACCGGAACTGCTGCCCGGAGGAGGGAATGTACCAAACGATTTTTCCTTCACGGAACTGAACGGAAGGCACCTCTTTTTCCTGCGAAACCGACTGCAACGAGGCCAGCAGCAGCGGAATGATCATAAATATTTTCATGACTTCAGATTTCAGGTTAAATTACACATAGATATCTTCCTTCTCATACTCTCACACTCTCACACTCTCACACTCTCACACTCCCCCCGCGCCATGGCAATTCTTATACTTCTTTCCGCTTCCACAGGGGCAGGGATCGTTTCGTCCCACCTTCTTTTCAACCTTCACCGGTTGCGGGCGGCTCTTCTCCTGGGTGTTGGCATGGGCCTGTGACAGCAGGTCGGAGCGCTCCTCCTTGTAACGGCCGCGGTCGGTGCGGCGGGGAAGCTGGGCCTCCCTGACATTATCGGTCTGGATAGGTACATCGGCCTTGATGAGGAAGGAACATATCTCCTTGTTGGTCCGCTGCACCATGGATTTGAAGAGCTCGAACGACTCGAACTTGTATATCAGCAAGGGATCTTTCTGTTCATAGGCGGCATTCTGGACCGATTGCTTGAGGTCGTCCATCTCGCGCAGGTGTTCCTTCCAGGCGTTATCAATCATGGAGAGTACCACCCCTTTTTCGATTGACAGAACCACCTCCTTTCCCTGGTCCTCATATGCTTTTTTCAGGTTGGCCACCACCTGCATGGTTTTCAGCCCATCGGTCACCGGAATGGCGATATTCTCATAACGGGTTTCATTTTCAAATACGTCCCTGATCACCGGGTAGGTGCGCGTGGCAATCGACGCTCCTTTACTCCTGTACCTGAGGTAGATGGCGTCGTAGAGCTTTTCGGTGAGTTCGGTCCCGTTCATCGACTGAAACTCCTTCTCGGCTACCGGCGCATCGCTGGCGAACTCCTTGAGCAGGTCCAGTTTGAATCCGTCATAATCCCGGTTATCGTGATGATCCGACACGATATTCTCGCAAACGTCGTAGATGGTATTTGCAATATCCACGGCCAGCCGTTCCCCGAACAGGGCGTGGTGCCGTTTCCGGTAAATGGCTTCACGCTGGATATTCATCACATCGTCGTACTCGAGGAGGCGTTTACGGATACCGAAGTTGTTCTCTTCCACCTTTTTCTGGGCTCTTTCGATCGACCGTGTGATCATCGAATGCTGGATCACTTCGCCCTCCTTGATCCCGAGCCGGTCCATGATGCGGGCGATCCTTTCCGAACCGAACATGCGCATGAGGTCGTCTTCCAGTGAGACAAAGAATTGTGAGCTGCCCGGATCGCCCTGGCGGCCGGACCGGCCGCGCAACTGACGGTCAACGCGCCGCGACTCATGTCGTTCGGTACCGATAATGGCGAGGCCTCCGGCCTCCTTTACACCAGGGCCAAGCTTGATATCGGTACCACGTCCTGCCATGTTGGTGGCAATGGTGACCGTACCGGGCCGGCCCGCCTCGGCGACAATATCGGCCTCTTTTGCATGCAGTTTTGCATTCAGTACATTGTGCGGAATATTCAGCCGCTTGAGCATCCTGCTCAATAACTCCGAGGTCTCTACCGAGGTGGTACCCACCAGCACCGGCCTTTTTTTATCCACCAGACTCTGAATCTCTTCGATCACCGCGTTGAATTTCTCCCGTTTGGTCTTGTATACCAGATCCTCCCGGTCGTCGCGGATCACCTTCCGGTTGGTCGGGATTACCACAACATCGAGCTTGTATATATTCCAGAACTCGCCCGCCTCCGTTTCGGCAGTACCGGTCATCCCCGCCAGTTTTTTGTACATGCGGAAATAGTTCTGCAGGGTAATCGTGGCGTAGGTCTGCGTGGCAGCCTCCACCTTGACGCTCTCCTTGGCCTCGATCGCCTGGTGTAATCCGTCGGAATAACGGCGACCCTCCAGGATACGGCCGGTTTGTTCATCCACGATCTTCACCTTGTTGTCCATCACCACGTATTCCACATCTTTCTCAAACAGGGCATAGGCCTTGAGCAGCTGGTTGACGGTATGGACGCGTTCCGACTTTATCGAGAAATCGCGCATCAGCGCCTCTTTCCTGTCCATCCTTTCCAGATCCGAGAGGGATGTCTGTTGCTCGATGGAGGCAATCTCAGCGCCCATATCGGGAAGGATGTAAAAAGAGGGATCCTCGTAAGATTCGGTCAGGAGATCAATCCCTTTCTCGCGCAGTTCGATGGTATTGTTTTTCTCATCGATAACGAAGAAGAGTTCATCATCAATGATATGCATGTTCTTGGCCTGTTCCTGGAGGTAGAAATTCTCGGTTTTTTGCATCAGCGCCCGCATACCCGGTTCGCTGAGGAACTTGATCAGCGCTTTATTTTTTGGCAGCCCGTGATGGCACCGGAGAAGCTGTTCACCGGCCTTTTTCATCTTTTCGGTATTGTCCTGATCCTCTGCCAGGGTCTTGGCTTCGGCAAGCAGCCGTGTAACCAGGTTACGCTGGGCATTATATAGCTTGACCACATTTGGTTTCAGCGATTCGAAGAGCTGGTTTTCCCCTTTTGGTGTCGGGCCGGAGATAATCAGCGGGGTACGGGCATCGTCGATCAGCACCGAGTCAACCTCGTCGACGATGGCATAGTTATGCGGCCGCTGTACCATCTCGGAGGGGTTGCCGGTCATGTTGTCGCGCAGATAATCGAAACCGAACTCGTTGTTGGTACCGTAAGTGATATCCGAAAGATAGGCATTTCGCCGGGCTTCAGAGTTGGGCTCATGCTTGTCGATGCAGTCGACCTTCAGTCCATGAAATTCAAAGAGTGTTCCCATCCACTCCGAGTCTCGTTTAGCCAGATAATCGTTCACGGTGACGATGTGCACCCCCTTTCCGGGGAGGGCGTTCAGGTAAACGGGCAGGGTTGCCACAAGGGTTTTCCCCTCACCCGTGGCCATCTCCGAAATTTTACCCTGATGCAGGACGATCCCGCCTATGAGCTGACAGTCGTAATGAACCATGTCCCATTTGATGGTGTTGCCACCTGCCACCCATGAATTCCGGTAACGTGCGCGGTCGCCGTCGACGATCTCCACACTGGCCCGCTTCGCCGCGAGGTCCCGGTCCATCTGCGTAGCCGTAACCTCCACCCACTCATTTTCCACGAAACGGCGGGCAGTCTCCCGCACAACGGCAAAGGCCTCGGGCAGCAGCTCTCCAAGGATCTCCTGGGTCAACTCGTAGCTCTCTTTCTCCAGCCTGTCGAGATCCTTATACAGATCCTCCTTCTCGGTGATATCGGTCTCCTCTGCATTGATTCTGGACCGGAGCGCCCCGATCTCCTCCTCCTTGGCAGCAATGTGCCGGGAGATACGTTCCCTGAAATCCGTGGTCTTCTCCCTCAGTTCATCATTGCCCAGACTCCTGAATTCCGAATAAAACGCATTGGTTTTCACCACAAGCGGGTTGATCGCACCAATGTCGCGTTGCGATTTGTTCCCGAGCAATTTCTTTAAAATATCAAGCATGTCATTATCTTTATGGCTGCAGTAATGTTCCGAGCGTTTCGGCCAGATCCTTCCCGGGATACCCTGCCGGGTATTTCAGGATACGACCTTCGCTGTCGATCAGCACGAAAAGCGGGTATATTCTGACGTCATAATCCTTCAGCAGTCCGATCTGATCGTCCAGGTGAAGGAATGTCCACCGGTAATCGGGTTTCAGGTCAAGGAAGAGCCGCATTTTCATGAAATCCCTGTCAGTGGCTATCGACACGAAATGGATCCCCTCCCCGTAACGATGGTATAAAGGCACCATCATGTCGAGTTCAGCCAGGCAACCTTCACAATAAGTGGACCAGAAAGAAACCAGGACCGGTTTTCCCCGGAGATCGTCAAGCGAAACCATCTTGCGGTCGCGGTCAGGCAGTTCGAATGGCGGGGCATCCGTCCCCGGCTTCAGGCGCAGAAGGTATTGGAGGACATTCCCCGCCACCTCCCGGTTCTCGATGAAGGCGCTCGTGTTGTTGAGACTTCTGACCACCTGAACGATGGCATCCCTTTCGTAACCCTGTGTGTTGCTGAACTCCAGCAATCCTTTCAGCAGCACCAGCTCCCTGAGTTGCGGATCAGGCAGCAAGCTATCCTTCGACAGTATTTTGAGCAAGGCAGGGCCGGGATCGGTGCCCTTCAGTACCTGCTGGTAATCGGTAAATTTCAGTGGTTTGGAAGTTGCCGTGAGATAACGTGCATAGAAGGCATTGAAGAAATCCATATATTCGAGGTTCATGTAAAGTACAGGTTTCCCTGTGAAGTACTTACGGGCCAGTTGCGACTGGCTGAGCGACTGTGTAAGCTGCTCGAGCGCGGCAAACTTATAGTCAACGTAATTCCTGAAATAGAGATTCTGTACGTCACCGAACTTCATCATGACATTGTGGCGCAATGTATCCAGCTTCCGCCTGTCTCTTTCTTTATAGAGTGCATTGAAATTTTTGACCACAAAACCGTCATAAAGTGCATTGAAGTCTCCGATCATGATATTGAGATCGTCGGCTTCGGGGTGCATGATCACGGCCTGCAGCGAGCGTGACTGGATAAAGGGATTGACCTCACGGTCCTCGTCGTAGTTCATTTCGACGATCCTCAGCTCATAGGTTTTACCCGGCTCGGCAAAGATGCTTACCGAATGCAACCGGATCGACAAGGTGATGTATCTCGTTTCCGTGAGTTCCACCGAAAGTGAGAAACTGCCATCCTGTCCGACCTCTGCCGAAGCCAGGGCGACTTCATAAAAAGTTAGCAGATCGCCAGGGGCAGTGAGGGTAATGGTTTTCCCCTCTGCGCCCGGCGCAGTTCCCATGATGACGGTTTGAGAACGTATTGCCAGTGAAAGCAGCAGAAAAACAGGAAGAAGGAATTTCATGGTGCAGGTTTCAGGTTTCAGGTTTCAGGTTTCAGGATGCAGAATGCAGGTTCAGGTTATCTTTGATTATTTCGGGTATGAATGGGGAGATATCACCTCCGTGGCGATGAATCTCACGCACGAGGGAGGAGCTGAGGGCGGAGAATTCAGGGTCGGCCAGGATGAATATGGTTTCGATCCCTGGATGGATCTTGCGGTTCATGATGGCGATCCCCCGCTCGAAATCGAAGTCGGCCGCGGTTCGGAGACCCCTGATGATATAACCGATGTCTCTTTTACGGCAGAAATCGGTGGTGAGACCGTCATAGGTTTCGATCGCCACGGCAGGGAGGCTGGCAAAAACCTGGCGGAGCCAGTTCAGTCGCCGTTCCGCGGGGAAATAGCCCGTTTTCATGGAGTTCTCCCCGAGGGCGACGATAATCCTGTCGAACAGGGGCAATGCGCGCCGGACGATCGATTCATGGCCCTTTGTCGGGGGATCGAACGAACCGGGAAAAACGGCAATTCGTGACATGGCCGGCATAGTTTGGGGCAAAGGTAAGAAAAATGGTTGTCGGGGCGACTCGACTTTGGTTGTCGGGGTT
>CAYWHQ010000177.1:0-6436 GCA_964457665.1 uncultured Prolixibacteraceae bacterium
CTTCATAATCCTCGGGGATGAACTTTGAGGATTTGAATATCCTCAGACGGACATTGTCCTGTGCCTGGTCGCCAATCACGTTTACGGCATCCACAAAATCCATCTGTGCAGCACTTACCGCAGCCTCAACAGCCATTCCATGCACATTATGCATCGGATTGAACAGACTTTTCTCCTTTGTATTTTTCATGGAAGCCAGCAACACCTCTTCGGTAATACTCTTGTTGCCGTGAAAGGTGATGTCATAAATTCTTACCCGCTCGTTCTTGTCGATATTGATGATCAGCGTTACCTCGTTGGCAGCGGCTGAATCCTTACGCTGAACTATATCCACCGTGGCATTCAGAAATCCTTTGTCGCGATAGAATTTCTTGATGATGTTGGTGGTCTTCATGATCAGGTTGTCGGTCACGTAATCCCCCTTGACAATCCGCATCTTCTCACGAAGGTCGTCGGCGTCAGACTTTTTAATCCCGTTGAACTGGAATTTCGACATACGTGGGCGTTCCTTCAGGTGGATATTCAGGAATATCTGGTCGCCCACTGCACTGGTCACGCTGATACTGACATCCTCAAATAGTCCCTGATCCCAGAGTTTTTTGACGGCCTGGGTGATCTTGTCTCCGGGGATTTTCACCCTGTCGCCGACCGTTAGCCCTGAGATCATCACCAGAACATTCTGATCAAGGTATTTCACCCCGGTGACTGTAATCCCGCCAATATAAAAGTCCCTGGCATTGTTGTAATCCACCCTGAAGGTGTTACCGATTGTGATCTGTGCCTCAGAAGGAAGGTACAGCAGTAATGACAGGGTGATCAATATAGCAGGTAACTTTTTTATCATATCATTTCCTGAGTTTTCCTTCGAGTGCATTGATCTGTTCGCTGGTGAGTCCAAACCTGCGTTCACGCTTTTGATATTCGACAATGGCTGCGTAGAACTCCTCCTTAGTAAAATCGGGCCACAAACACCCGGTGAAATAGAGTTCCGCGTAGGCAATCTGCCAAAGCAGGTAATTGCTGATGCGGTATTCCCCGCTGGTACGGATCAGCAGTTCCGGGTCGGGGATCCCAGCCATGGAAAGCGAACCGGTAATGGTATTCAGATCGATATCACGGGCCTGGAGTTCACCTTTCTCAACACGGCCTGCAATACTCCTGACCGCCTCCAGTATCTCCCAGCGGGCGCTGTAACTCAATGCAAGCGTGAGCACCAGGCCGGTATTTCCCGAAGTGATCCCGATGGCCCGCAGGAGTTCCCTGTAGCTTCTTCCGGGGAGGCTTTTCAGATCACCAATGGCCGACAGTCGTATATTGTTGTCCATCAGTGTCTTCATTTCATTGTGCAACGATTTGACCAGGATGCGCATGAGCGCATCAATCTCATACTTCGGGCGTTTCCAGTTCTCGGTGGAGAAAGCATAAAGGGTCAGGTAGCCCACACCAAGTTCAGCAGCCGCCTCCACCGTATTTCTCACCGCTTCCACACCTTTTTCATGCCCAAGTGTCCGGGCCATCCCACGCTTCCTGGCCCAGCGCCCGTTCCCATCCATGATCACGGCAATGTGGACGGGCAGCCTGCTTCTGTCAATAACCTCCTTTAAACTTACCTCTGTCATGTGTTCAATGTTCCAGGTCACGGCAACGTTTGCTTTGCCCCAGTTTGAATTTATAAGTCAGACTTAACCCGGTAAACACATACCAGTCATCACTTTTCGAATTTCCCCGTTGCATGCCTGGTGTATGGTTCATGGATGGATCGGAATAGTACTCTTCGGGTAAATCCGGGTTGATGGCCCTGCCATCGAGATAGTAGGTGGTACTCACGTCATCAAGGTAGTCAGTAAAGGTCTTGTGTACCTGCCAGTAAGCACTCAGGGCAAACCGTTGCGTCAGGCTTAGCTTGATACCTATTCCGAAGGGTATGGAGAACGACATGGTTCCGTAAGGCTTACGACCGAGGTATCCCACATTCTGCCCTTCCGTGCCAAGTGCTCTCAGGGAGACACTCCCCGATTTCGGGTGAAAGAAGAAACCGGATATTCCCGCGAAAAAATAGGGCGTAAAGGCATTACGCTTACTTCCGGTGAAGTATTTGAAAAAATTGAATTCCGCCAGCGCAGTTATTCCCATGATGTTGCTTGAAAATGAGAGACCTCTGTCGGGCAGGAAAGTGGAGGTTGCAGCGCTTCCGGCAATTTGTCCCCTTTCAGCGCTGAGCCTGACAGCCCAACGGCTATCGATGTTATATCTTATCATCAGCCCGTACGCGGGTTTAACGTTGCGGAAATGGTTGCCGGGATTGAGATCCCCGAGATAGTAAAAGACACCGCCCGACGGGCCGGCCTCGAACTCCTGGGCGCCGGCACGAAAACCGATCCCCGTCAGGAGCATACCTGCAAACACAAGTGTGATAAAACTGATGTTAAAACTGTTCACCGATTTCTGGATTCCGGTTTGATACCGTGGATTGGTCATTCCTAAGATCGTTAACGTTCTTCAGCGGTTTTTATTATCAATTGCGAATATCCAGACCCCAGTTTAACTTTTCCCGTATTGTACGGAAAAAGGATCCGTCGTTCAGACGGATTAAACGGATGGTGAACGGGGCTTTCCTGACCTCAAGTTCAAGGGAATTCTCCGCCGGAAGCGTGCGTGAATCCAGACTGATGAAATACTCCGGTTCCTTCCCTTCCACCCGGATGGTGATCACACTGTCGTCGCGGATCACGATAGGCCGAACCGTCAGGTTGTGGCTTGCAATGGGCGTGATCACAAGGTTTTCCGATGCAGGAGTCAAAATAGGGCCTGTACAGCTCAACGAGTATGCTGTGGAGCCTGTCGGGGTGGCAACGATCAGTCCGTCAGCCCAGTACGAATTTAAATAATCACCGTCGACATAGGTCCGTATGGTTAACATCGACATGGCCTTGCTTTTATATACGGTAAGGTCATTCAGGGCAAAATTGAAGCGTCCGAACAGGTTTGTGGAGGTTAAAAGCTGCAGAAGGGTGCGTTCTTCCACCTGAAACTGTTGATCAAGAATGGAATCCATTGCAGGTATAATCTTTTCCCGTGCAATGGTGGATAGAAAACCAAGCCGCCCCAGGTTTACCCCGGCGATCGGGATCCCGCTGTCACGCACAACCGTCAGAGCATCCAATATGGTGCCGTCTCCACCAATGGAGAAGAGGATGTCGGCTTTCCCCGCAAGATCATGATAATCCTCGAAAAAACCAGGATCCCTCCTGAAAACCATCTTTTCACGGATAGCCAGAAAAAAAGGCCGGTATACGAGAACAGTGCTGCCGGACGACTCCAGCCTGGTCACAATGTCCTGAAGAATCGGGTAGGTTTTTTCGCTGACTGTTTTGCCGAATAGGGCACAATTCATTTTCCTTGCATCCGCTTTTAAAGGGGGCAAAGATAGTGCTTTTTCCTTAAGATAAATGATTTATATCGGGGCGATCAGGTGCAGTGCGATATTCGGCTTTCCCAAAAGGTTAAGCGATCCTTCCACCCTGATCACAATGTCATAATAGGTTGTCAGATCAAATCCAAGACCGGTTCCTGCCAGCAGCTTGTTCTGAAGGTCATTGCCCAGGCCATCCGTGGTGCTGTAAAGACTTCCGGGGGCGTAAGCATAACCTGCATCAACGAACAGGTTCAGATATAATGCAAATGGCAGCAAACCGAATTTGGTAGTCCGGATCCATGGAATCTGAATAGTTTTTAAGGGTATGACGGCAAACTTGAGATTGGATTTTAGTATTCCGTAGTGCTGGGCATCCATCACATACACCTCATACCCCCTGACAAAATCACGCCCGTACCCCATCCCCCGGAAAAGATAGTAAGGATGGGTTTCACTGAGAGAGGCAAGCCCCGTCAGTCCAGCTGCAAAATAGAACCTGCTGCCCAGGTTCCAGTATTTGCGCAGATATACCTTCAGCCATGTGTTCCGGGTATAATCGTATGGAATACTATGATTTACCTGAATATCAAAATAATAACCGCGCAATGGGTAGAACTGTATATCGCGATGGTCATCCTTAAACATGTAATGAAGGGTAACGAATTCCTGCATGCTTTGGCTGGAAAGGGAAAAACCCGGCACAGCCATCACATTCCCCGAAAAGTAATACCTGCTGTATGCTGCGCGAAACGTATGACTTGTGTAGTACCCGGGCCTTAACCTTACCTCCATGAAACCCGCTACAACCTGCTGTGGAAAGGAGGAACTGCTCTTGTAATACACCGGTTTGTTCTCCCTGTTCATTACTGGAATTTCATGGTTAAGCTCCACACCCGCTCCAAATCCGATTCCGACTGTCTGATGCCGGTTGATGTATGGAATACGGTAAGTGAATCCGTATTTCTGATTGAAACCGAGATGAAACAAGATTTTTAGCGTTTCATTACGTCCCCTGGCATTGAAAAAAGTAAAGTCGATACCGTATGTCAGCTTGCTGAAGTCTCTCGATTCCCACCAGGCATTGAAGTTTCGGTCGGAGATCTGAAAAAACGGCAAGGGCCAGATGTACCATCTCTCGGTAACGCCGACAGTGACAGAGATCCTTCCATCGTCATCCTTCCCGGAAAGTTCCACCGAAACAAAATTGAAAAGATGTGTATTGAAAACGTTTTCACGGCTTTTATCCATCAATCCTGCCATATTCCTCAGCAAGACGGTATCTCCGGTCCTGAACTCCATCTCCCGGAGAATAACCCCGGCACGCGTTATCTTATTGCCTGTAATCACCACCGTATCAATTACGACTGTGCTGTCGGGGGAGGATTGGTGCGAAAAGGCATCAATGCAATTCAGCAAAAACAAGCAAAGCAGAACCAGAGGGCTCCGGTTCATGATTCAGATATTGAGATAATTCATGAGCGCATCATAGCGCTCCTTAAGATCTATTCTTTCATTCTCAGCAGGCGACCATGAATACCGCACAAAGTAATTATAGCGGTAAAATGCCTGCAGGATAGCCGCGATATCTGGCCGGTCGAGGTGTATTGTGATCTCCAGATGAGATGACCCGGGAATGGAGTTGACTTTCAGGGAAAATATCCTGGCATTGTTTGACTCCACAATCCGGGCGATCTCCGAAAGCATGTAGTCGTTCACGCCGGTTTCCAGCACTATCAACCCTCCCGGTAGGTTTTCATTTATTTCCTTGTTTTCAGCGGTCATTGAGGATGCTAAGATAACTATTATATCGCAGTCTGCTGACATCACCGTGTTCCACTGCATTTTTGACCGCACATCCAGGCTCGTGGGTGTGGCTGCAGTTGGAGTAAAGGCATAGAGGCAGATAACGGTCCATCTCGGGAAAGCACCTTGGAATCTCCTCTTTGGCAAAATCCACCAGGCCAAACTCCCGGATGCCCGGGGTGTCAATGATATATCCTTCGTTGGAAAGCATGTACATTTCGGCAAAGGTGGTCGTATGCTTCCCTTTTTTATGCACCTCCGAAATACCGCCCGTTCTGATTTTGAGTGCTGGCTCTATGGCGTTGATCAGCGCCGATTTCCCTGCTCCGCTGTGTCCGGCGAACAACGAAACCTTTCCCTCCAGCAGCGACCTGATCCGATCACTGTTCTCCCCTGTGATGGCCGAAACATGATAACAGGGATAGCCTGCCTTTTCATAAATAGCACTCCATTCCCGAAGCTGCTCCCATAACTCCTTGCCGTAAAGATCGGTTTTATTGAAAATCACACCGGCCGGGATATAATACCCCGTGGCAGTAACCAGAAACCGGTCGATGAATCCGTTGGAGGTGCGTGGTTCGGCCAATGTGACGATAAGCCAGGCATGGTCGATGTTTGATGCCAGGATATGTGACTCACTGCTCAGCTTTTTGGCTTTCCGTATGATGTAGTTATCGCGCTTACCTATCGCGATGATCACTCCTTCCCTCTGCCCCCCTGTCAGTTCGACCTCCACACGGTCGCCGATCGCCACCGGATGGGTATGGCGACTCCCCTGTAACCTCATATTCCCGCGGAGGGTACACGCCACCTTTCTCCTGTCACGGAGCACAACAAGGATGCGGCTGCCAGTCGATTTGACAACAAGACCTTCCAAATGTTCAGGGCAAATAATAATGATTACTGAAAGGATTCAGTACCTTCAGTTCATACTGAATATTCATGCTGTAAAATGTTTGTGACGGTAAAATTATAAAATATAATTACTTTTGGTAATGTAAATCAGATCGCCTATGAGACCCATTGCTTATCTATCCCTTGTGGTGGCACCCCTGATCGCAACATTTCTTTATATATACCTGTCGAAAAGAAGCGATCCCTCCTATCGTAAACTGTTATTGAAAAGTTATCTTGCCGGCAGTCCCGGGATATTCATCCTGTTTATAACCCTGTATCTTTCTTACTTTCTGGATCTGCACGATCTCAGAACGCTTAAGC
>CAYWHQ010000178.1:0-6408 GCA_964457665.1 uncultured Prolixibacteraceae bacterium
GGAAACTTCTGTTTTTTAATGGCCTTTCTGGCATAGGGGAAAGGATTGATGGTGTTGAAGTCGTCGAGTGTCTGGACGGAGACCGGAACCTCAGGCACCCAGTCGAGCACATTGACCACATTGAATGCCCACCCGTTGCGGGTTGCCTCCTCGAAGGTATATGCATAATAGAGATTACCCGGTTTCGGGGCAGCAGTGCAGTATGTCTTGAACCGAAGGTCGCGTGGCAGCACACCGCTGGAACGCAAATGGAGCAGGTGACTGGTCAGCAGGTAGGAAATGGCCCCTCCCTGGCTGTGGCCGGTGATGATGAAGTCCCTGATGCCGGCCCGGTAGCAGGAATCAATGCGCGGAAGGATCTCCTTACTTAGATAAGCAGTACTGATCAACCAGCCGGCATGGACAGCCGCCTTGGGGTCATCGGCCAGGTGGTAGTCGACCGTATCCTTCGCATGCAGGATGAGCCGGCCGCTTGCCGGAAGCATCGCCGCATAGAAGTTGGCCAGCCAGCTTGCGGCTTTCGGAGTACTGCCCCTGACTGAAATCACGGCAAAATTCCTGTCGCTGACCCACAAGTCGCACCGGTTGAGCAGACCCACCTCGGCAGAACGGAACACCCGCCGGTAACCCTCAGGCAAGGCAATGTAGTGCTTGCCCGTCACGTAGCCGCTATCTCCAAGATGGGCGTTCAGGCAGATCATGTCGGCCAGCTCCACGGGGTCGTAACCCGGCCGCAGCGACTGCGCTGCAGCATGCAACACCAGCCACAGGCTGAGTATTGTAAGGATCGATGAGGGTTTTATCATATCAGTTACAGTTTCAGTTTTTATCGAACACCATCACAACGTAAAAAATGGTTCATTCCGGAGCCATTTTCTTCTCCGGTCATGCTTCTTAATTTCCAACTTCCGCGACCAGTACCACGTAGTTTTTCCCATATTTCTTCGCGCATTTCGGGCATGTGGTGTACCACATGAACATCTTTTTCATTGTAAGCCCCTTTGACCGCAGGATTGATTCAAAGTCCCTGGTCCACTTGCCGGTATTGCTGAAAGAACCTTCATACACCCTGGAGTAGAATTTTCCGCTAAGGGTCGCCATCTGTCCGCCTGGAACCTCCCTGTCCACCGCCAGGTAAATATCCATGTTCCATTTCGAGGTATGATCGGAGAGGCATAGATAGTCGGGCATTGCAGCGCCGGCTGCCTCCACCTTTTTCATCATCCGCTTCATCACACCGCCAAAATTGAGCGGCATGTAAAAAAGTGTGCAAACGTGATCCCTGAGAAAGCGCATTTGCTGCCACTCAAAGTTCTTGTCGTCCCATGGCTCCGGGTGAAACTCTGGGCAACAGATGGGGTCGGGATTGGGTTTTGTTTCCATAATCAATGGGTTTAATGGATAAAATAATCAGTTAACTTTTTTTATTGAAACAATGTCTTTGACACAACGGATGGACAACCCGATGTTTTTATTGATAGGATTCCTGTGTATTCCGCTTGCATTGCTTGCGATCTGCCGGTGCCAGGCTGTCTGGTCGCTGTTCTCATCGGCACACCAGTAATCAGCAGCAAATCCCAGACTGATAAAGTTAAACTCATAAGCCCTGTAATATCCCCCTGGCAGCGCATTGAAGCCAGTCGTGCCAACCATATAGGGAAGATATTTCAAATTTTCTGCCATCCATATCTGATCACCGATCTGGATCGCATGATACAAGTTTCCGTCACGGCTGTCGGTAAAGGTATCTGCAAGGGTCTGAAATACCATCGTGCTTCCATAAGCGGTGCCCGCAGCATTGGTGGCATCGGCGCGCAGGTAATAGATGGTACCCGGCTCCAGCCGGTCCTGAAAGAGAAGCAGGTAACCGTTCCGGCTGGTTACCAGCCTGAAACCCGGGTAGTTTTGCAAAATTTCCGTCTCCTCCCCTTTTTTGGTAACAAGATGGATGGGATAATCATTCGACTGCAGTTCGAGAAAGTTCCAGATGTAGTTATAATCCTTACCTCCCTGTTGCTTCTCGCTGTAAAAAAGGTGGTGGTAGGAGTGTAAGCCATGGGGCTTGAAATAGACCTGCTTACCCTTCATCGACTTGCACATACCAATCAGGGTGTGCTGGCTGAAACCCTCCACCTTACGCGGAAAGATGGTCCCCATGGAGATTATAAAAATCAACATTGTGGCCGCCAGGTAGGTCATTGGGAAGTACCGCATCGAGGAGTAGTGGCGGTTTAACTCCCGGTCAGCGGGGTCGGGAGTCCGTCGGAAATGGGCGCCGAGGAAAAACAGGGAGGCCGGGAAAAGCACGGCAAGGAGCACCAGGGGATGACACAGCAGGGTACCGCTGTGACCCTCGTCGCCGGTGGAGAAGAGTCGAACCTGGTACACCAGAAAGTCGATCATAAGGTCGGTATGACCGGTTGCGATCATCTCCCTTGCGCTCTCGGCGAAGTTGATCTCGTTCCAGTCGAAAAGATGAACGCGTCCCAGAAACGGAAAGAAGAGCAGCCCGGCAAAGGTACCGATGAGGATCATTTTCAGGAAAAGTTTGATGCAATCCAGATATTGCGGTACAGCAAAAATAAGGAGATTATGAAGGGCAATCAACCTCTTTTTCTCAAAATGTAACAGATATTCTTTTTTACCCCTGCAGGATCAACCGTAAGAGGAATAACCCTTCATGATCTTTCCGCCACTGATGCAATCCACAACCTGCAGGCCGGCCTGCATGGAAGGCCAGATCCCGTGGCTGAATTTAGGCAGAAAGAGATTTTCTACCGGGGTATTCATTCGAAGCCTGTTCTTGCCGAAATTCCCGGGTACGGGCATCATGTCGAAGGTGGAACCGGTTGGGGATCCGAGGTATCGTGCATAGGTTGCCGGGGAGGAGACGTCCATGAACCGGATGTGGTGGTGCAGGCCGGGGATCATATACTTTTCTACCTTTTCGATATAAAAATCAGCCACGCGGCTCTTCTCCCGCAAATACTGCCCATAATCCGATTTACGTAGTTCAATCCAGGGCTCAGCAGGGCATGGCACCACCTGGATGACAAGGGTGGGTTTTCCCCCTCTGATCGCCGACGGCGAGATGACCCCCATGTGGAACTCATCATCCGACCTGCAGAGCCGGCCGTTTTCCCAGTGGTCAAACATCTTTTCATGGGTTTCGCGACCGGTTGTCAGCACGCTGTAGCCACAGTCGAACCCGAGTCCCTTAAGATCGATCTCATCATCCAGGCCAAGATGGATCGACAAACCCGATGGCGACATGCTGCATTGGTTTGCCTTTCTTGAATAATTACCATCAAGCCGGCTAAGTTCCGGGAATCCTGTCATCTCCCCGAGGGTCACTTTGGTGTCGGCAGTGGATACCACATACCGCCCTCTGATTATACGGCCATCCGATAATTCAACACCGCCGGCCCTGCCATTTTCAATGAGTATCCTTTTTACCTGCGTTCCAAACATGAACTCCCCTCCCCTGTTCTCAATCACTTGTTTTAGCTGAAAAGGAAACTGAATAAATCCATTGGCAGGGCGAAAACTTCCCTGGAGGGTAGTGACCATGGCACAGGCCGTGAGAAGGCTGGCACAACGATTTCCTGATAAGCCGCTAAAGGAGGAGAAGATATCCAGGATTTCGTAAAGTTCAGGATCAGAGAACCGGAAACTATTTAAGAATTGTTTGAAGGTTTTTCCGGAATTGGCAAGGATTTTTCTGCACTTAAAAAGGATGCGGAGTATATCGGTAAAACCCGGCGTGGTTTTAAGATAGCGAAGCTCCCCGTGCATCCGGGTGCAGTACCGGAAGAAGGAGCGGATCGCCTTTTCATCGTTGGGGTACCACCTGATCAACTGATCCTCAAAATCGCTCCGGCGGGCTGCCACCGGAAAAACCCTGACATCCGAAGTGTAAGAATTGACCAGAAAAAGCCGGGCATACGTAGGTTCAAACCTGACCAGGTCAATATCGATCCCAAAAAAACCGCACAATCCGGATACATCGGGAATGATCTGAACGGTATCGAACCGGTAACCGTCACGGGCAAAAGTGGTGACACAACCGCCCGGAGCCTTTTCCTTCTCAATGATTAGCACCGGATGGCTGACCGGATCATAAACACGGGTCCAGGCAAGTGCCGTACTCAGGCCGGTGATTCCGGCACCAATGATGATGATGCTGTGCATGGCATATTAAGACGTACAACTAAATGAACCGTTACAACTTGTCAGAAACTATTCCACCGGAACATAAACTTCTGTGACCAGGTCGTTGGATCCGGCACCGGGAGAGTAATGGATGTAACGTTTGATGACGGGCTGATCAGCATTCCTGCCCGGGTGTTCATTAGTACAACAGGGTTTTTCCCTTTCGGGAACCGCAGGAGGAAGTTGACCATCACCGGAGGATAATTAAATCCGTGGATGGGTGAGACAAAGACTACGAGCGACTCAGGGTCGGGCGGTGAAAGGTTCAGCCGGTCGACATGGGCGATATTGACCAGATGGCTGACCATGCCCTCTTTCGATGCTTCATCTCCATTTTTCTGGCAAAACTACGAAGCCGGAATCAGAACACATTTTTCCAGAAATGCTTTATCATTTAGATGCAGTATATCTGCCGTGATGATGGATGGTAAAGTGCCTGGTTGGGAAATGTATTAAAAATGCTAAAACCCAGCCTGTCTGAGAATCGTTTTACTCAGGGGTACCAGTTCGACCTTTTCCAACTTTCCGGTTTTTTCATTCGTGAGATAAACGGTGATTTTTCCATCATGAAAAGTTGCACGGTGATTTTCGGCATACCTGTAACGCACGGTTTCCAAGGGTTTGTATTTCAGGTCTGAAAACCCCAGAGCATACTCCCGGCCGGTTTGAAGAGTTGCATCAATGGGCACTGCATAAACCAATGCCCCATGCATGAAATACCTGGATTGGTTCAGGTCATCAACGACCCTGACTCCGGTTACAAAATCAAATTCAATCCGGTCGTTACGGCTGAAAATGCGGTCAATGACCATGAAGGAGCCATCCTCCGTGAACTTTTCATCCGACTGCACTTTCTGCACCCAGCTTGGTTTTCTGATCCTGATCTTCAACTGCGTGGGCTCGGAACAGTGAATGTTGAATGTAAACCGGTTATCATAAGGATACCCGGTAATGGTTTCAATCTTCACGAACTTTCCGTTGATTTCTGTCTGCAGGATTACCGGGGCGGGGCTGACACAGACCAGTGTTTCTGTACCCTCCTTAACCCAGGCCGATGCCACAAAATACGGGGTAATCCTGCCAGCGTTGGGTACACAGCACACGGCCACATCCTGGTGTGCCGGCGAGTATTTGTAACGCGTCTGGGTACGTCCGGGCTCGGGTTCGCCGTTGCGTGTCCCTGTCATCTCATACGAGTTGTCGGTTTTCAGGTAAGCAATGGATGAGTGTCCGGGATGCCGGCTTCCCTGGGCTGCATTGAAAAAGATATTTTCCATCGCATCGGCTGCCGCCGGGTCGCCCGATTTCCGGAATAGCAGGGAATAACTGTCCATTAGTTCATGGAGCGAACAGTACTCGTATCCGGTGTTCGTGGCATCGGCTGTCCGCCCGGCAATCCACTCATCACCAATGGCCCCGCCTGCCGGGGTTGTGCACTGCGAGATGCGGGAGCAATAAATCTCAAGCGCCCTCCTGAGTTCAGGATCGCCGGTGGCCCAGGTGGCTGCGATCAACGGTCTCATGTGCTCGTAGGTGTGCACTCCGTGCGCTTTCAGGCGATAGGCTGTATCAAGGATATTGTGAAGTTGAGCGTCGGTTTCGGAAGAGTGGTTGTTACAGAAGTCGCGGTAGAGAAAAGCGGAATAACCAAGATACGTCGTGTCGCCCGTCAACTCCCACATCCGCTCCAGCACATCGGTAAAAGTGAGGCCGTGAGCTACACCACCTGAAAAATCCATGCCTGCATTAAAAGGATGGGAAGTGCCCGGGGGATAATTCGACATCACATTACCTACTGCCCCGACGATCGCCTCCCAGGTCCTTTTATCTTTCGTTGATTCATAGTAGGCCAGCAACCCTCTGAGGAGCGTTGTCTTGGCCCAGAGTTCACCGTTTTCACTGGTGAATCGGTACCGAAGTGCGGTATCGTATATCCCCAGGTATCCATCGGGATCCTGCGTCGAAAGTATGAGTTCAACATGTTTTCGCACCTTTTCGCGTGCCAGCTGATCGTCCAATAAAAGGGCATTCCGGATATATCCGTCCCACCAGTTCGACTGCGTTTCAGAATTCCACCATTTGTACTGGTCATCACCACCCACATCTCCCTCCTTGAGATTACCCAGCTCTTTGGCCTTGCTGTTTCTACCTAAACGGCCGGTCCCGTATATCGGATCGTTAACCAGGTCAGGCACC
>CAYWHQ010000179.1:0-6398 GCA_964457665.1 uncultured Prolixibacteraceae bacterium
CTGCCCCGTCATCAGAATGAAGCCTACATTGACTCCCGGCCGCTTCCCAGCAGGATCAGCGCCTCCATATCACCACAAAGTCAGGTAATTCCCGACCGTCAGGTTCTGGAAATCCTGCACCAGTCTGTAATGGCCGACCAGGAGTATGATGCACCGGTATGTCCGCCCGACTGGGGAGGATATAAAATCATTCCGGGAATGTTTGAATTCTGGCAGGGGAGGGAACACCGTCTGCACGACCGCATCCGTTACAGAAAGTCGGGAGGTCGATGGATCATGGAAAGACTGGCTCCATGAAACGCTTTACCGGATCACGAGTTTTTTCAGAAGATGGACATCAGGACCTGAAATCCTGACCATGTAGTTTCCCGCACAAAGATCGCCAATATCCACCCTGGTGGTACCGGGCAGGTAGCCCTTAAGAAGTCGTTTGCCGTGAAAGGAAAACACTTCATACAGCAATTCACCGTGATGATTGGTTTTCAGGGTTATTTGACCCGATGCAGGGTTCGGGAACATTTCCACCCGGATTTTTTCAGGTGGGCCTTCTGTTCCGGTGGGTGTGTAAGGCAGGGCCACGGTGGCAAGTGCCGAAAGGGCACACTGCATGAGTTTCATGGCCAGCAAAGGGGAGTTTAACGATAATCCTATAGTATCCATTGGGGTATGGATGTAAGGACTATGGTTCTGATCGTCCTCAAATGGGAAAATACCCTGGTACCCGTTATTGTTGAATGAAGTGTGATCGCTGTTCCCCCCGGTCAGGGAACCGTCATAGATCGGAAAGTCAGGGACGTAGATCCCGGCTGTGGCCTTGTAAAAATTTGATAGTTCCTGGGCAGATGGGGGAGCGATCATATCGCTGTGCAGTTCGTCTCCTTCAAAATGATAACCGATCATATCCATGTTGATGTATCCAAGGATGTTCATCCCCTGCTGCCTGCATCGCTGAGCATAGGCTTCGCTTCCGAAAAGGCCGTATTCTTCTGCCGAGAATGCACAGAAAATCAGGGTTTTTTCAAAATCGTACTGGGTTAGGATGCGCGCCACCTCCAGCACTCCGGCCGTTCCTGATGCGTTGTCGTCGGCCCCAGGAGCGAGGGGGCCTCCGGTATAAGAGTCGTAATGCGCTCCAAGGATGATATATTCCGATGGATTTGTGACCCCCTCATGGATGGCGATGACATTATCGCTGGGATCCCAGCCCCATACTTCAAAATTCTGCAGCTCCACAGGCATCCCGTATGATTCAAACTGCTCCTTCAGCCAGTTCTGTGCCTCGACCGCCTGGGGCGAAAAACATTCGCGGGTTCCGTAGTCCTGTAAATGTTCAACATGCTCCAAAAACAGAACGGTGTCCACCTCTTCGATAAGATCGTAAATGAATGGAATGGTGTCGGGAGGAAGCGGTGGCAACTGGGCCTCGGCCTTTAAAACAAAAAGGTTTAGAATGACGAATAGGAAAAAATGATTCTTCATCGGGCAAATTTTAGTCGTGCAAAGGTACTGTTTAGTTATAGATGATATTTTTGTCAAAACGAGAAAAATACTACGCAGAAAAATTATGACCCTAAATATCAAGGGCTGGCGCATTCTTTTTCGCCTGATGGGATTCAGCTGCAGCCTGAGCATGCGGGCTGATCATGATGATCATGTGAACAAAAGCGCTCTTCCAGTTCATTATAATCCTGCCAGGATTTATCCGGCCTTTCAGGATCATTTGTACCATGGCGCACTTTTTATCCAAGTTTGACCTCAGATCAGAACACGGACCTTTGATTTTGTTTGGGTTTCTTTGGTGATCTTCAAGATACACGTGAAATTGCGGTAACGGGATAAATGTCATGTCAGCATGAAAATCTCCTTCAATTCACTGTCTGTAAGCTCTCCAATCCACTTTTCACCCGGTTCCGCGGTAAGGTTTGCCAGTGCTTTTTTGCTTTTCAGCATCTCATCGATCTTCTCATCAAAGGTTCCGCGGGTGATCAACCGGTTGACCATGACATTCCGCTCATCGCAATGCGGAAGCCGGCGCTCAGCGATTTTACCGCTTTGGTTTGATCGGTCCGGGAATTCCTGATGTTCTGGGCTTCATCCACCACCACTGCATGCCATTTCAACGATTTCAGTTTCTTCAGATCGCTTCTGACCGTGCCATAGGTCGTCAGCAGAAGGTCGCAATCCCGGATGTCAAGTTCACGGCCGGATCCATGCTTGACGGAATGGTTCAGAGAGGGAGCAAACTTATAATTTCCTTTTCCCAGTTGGCAACCGGATCATCATTTCACCCTGCATATTGGTGATAAGCTGCGGGATGATGCTGCGTGAACGGGCGATGGCAGAGGCAAATTGCCTGTGTATTTCGATACCCCGAAGTGAGGTATTGGCTGTGCTTTCTAATCCCGCTTTCCAAACTTCTGTATGCCGATTGTATAAGTCCCCGGAAGTCTTTCGGATAAAATAGGGGAGAAGCGGGCAGGAGCGACAGAATCGCCTTTGAATCGGCGGGAATATCAGAAAAGTCAGGCAGTTCATTCATACTGAAGTCGGGTTCCCGGTCGGATTCAGGTACATCGTCAAGCAACATGGTTTCTAAGGATGGAATCATTTCCGACTCATGTTCCACGATCCCGGCATCAGTACCCTTAAGTTCTTCCAAATGATCCAGCCCATGCAGTTTCAGTACCAGGAAAGGATTGCTGTCTATTTCTCGGGAGATCACATAGATCACTGCTGTCAGGTGTTTGCACGGCACGGCCCAGTCAGGGCAGGAACAGTGCATGGCAAAATCTTTCCAGGACGACGGAAACAGCCTGATCCCCTGATCCGAAGCCATCCGGTCAGGTGAAAATCATCTTCCCAGGATGCACCGCTGTCTGTTGAACGTCTGTAGTAAACCAGATAGTAGCCGCTTCGGTGGTCGTACCAAACAACGTGAACCGTATCCCCGCCGGCAGCTATGTTCCTTGCATTGTTGTAGGACGGATAAGAAATATCGGGATCATAGGTCAGCTTGACATCGGGTTCCCAATGTGCGAAAATTGCTGAGTTGCTCAACAGGGCCGAAATAAACATGAAAGCCCCAATTGCTTTGACATTGGAAGATTTTTTGAAGGTTTGTGCCTGCAGCCCGCTAATCCCAGGTAACAGGAGCATGACACTTGAATTAAACTTCTTATACAGCATCCTTTATATCATTTCTTATGTAGGTTCTGAAATTCGTTTTTTAATCATTTCAAAAGTAGATGAATGGAAAACCAATTTCAGCGCCACTTATTCATGACCGGGTTTCATTGATTGAATGGCACGAAGGATTTATTGACCCGGGTTTCGAACATCAGGATTACAATCCGTTTTATCCTTGTGATTTGCGTCCAATTCGCGAAAATATTTCTTTATACCATAAATTATAACCATATATTTTATGGTTAACCATAAATATTGATATCATGTAAATTTGTAACAAAATTACGCTAACATGGAAATCGACAGGTTCATAAGACCGCAGATTATAGCTGATTTGAAGCAACATAATAAGATCGTATTGCTCTCCGGTAGGTTTTCTGAATCGCTGGCCGGAAGGAAGCGGATATACACCCTTTTACTGATCTCCATGCAGGAACTTGCCAGGTTCAATAATCCTTTTGCCTTGAATGATCAGCTTGAAGAGCGATTAATTTTCGGGTCTTATCCGGAGGTGATTACGACCGTAAACAATGCCGGAAAGGAAAATTACCTGCGCGACATATCCTCCTACCTGATTTATAAAGATATCCTGGAACTGGAGATGATAAAATATCCTTTAAAGATCAGGGATCTGTTGAAACTATTAGCCTACCAGATCGGATCACAGGTTTCTCTACATGAACTTGGAGGTAAACTGGGGCTTAATCGCGAAACGGTGGAGAGATATCTTTTTCTTCTTGAGCAATCGTTCGTGATATTCAGGCTCCCGGCGTTCAGCCATAACCCCCGCAAAGAGATCACTAAATCACAGAAATATTACTTTTACGACACTGGTATTCGTAATATTCTGATTGACAATACGAAATACCTGAACGACCGAAACGATTCCGGCGCTTTATGGGAAAATTTCATCATCGCTGAACGACAAAAATTTCTGTTATTCAACCAGAAAAATGCAACCTGCTTCTTTTGGAGAACATATTCCGGAACCGAAATTGATTATGTCGAAGAATACCAGGGACAATACTATGGTTTTGAGATTAAATCCGGAAAATCGATTGCAAGAATTCCGGTAAGCTGGAGCAGTCAATACGGCTCAAATTACCGGAATATCAATAAGGATAACTATCTGGAATTTATACTGTAGGTAGTTAAACAAATTACTTGACCATAGCATAATGTGTCACTCGTTTATTGAGGTATTGAGTTGATATTAATCTGAATCCATATTTTTCGTAAACAGGTACATTCTTCATATTTTGTGTTTCAAGATATACCTTCTCTCCCCTGGCATTTGCTTCCGATAAATAAGGTTTAATCATTTTACTTGCAAAGCCCTTTCCCTGGTAGTCCGGCGAAACAACAACCGTATCCAGATACCAATATGGTTCTGATATAAGCCTTTTTTTTAGTTTAGTTGACCACAATTGATATCTGACCATTCTAACCAGGCTAAACATGCCTATGCTAAACGCTAATGAAAAACCTTCAATTACATCCTTAAATGTTATCGCGCTGCGATGCTCATCAGGTTTTTCCCAAATACAAAACCCTTCATTGATTATCCAATGCCCGAAGAGGTTCCGGTAATTAATACTGCCATTTTTCTTTCTGAGATTTAATAACGGCATCTTTGATAAAGTCATTGTAATTCATCCGGTTATCTTTTTCCAAATTTAAGAAAAGGGAATGGGTCATCCGAAAATTTCCTTATAAGCTTCTTCAATGTTTTTTGCCTCTTTCTCAGTGATGGTGGCGAATTCTTTTTCTTTGGCTCTTGGGGAGAACCTGCCATTGTTTTGAGTTAAAAACCGTATTAAAAGTGCAATGGTTTTGTCTGGCATCTGAAAACGATCGTCCAGCCATGCTTTCATTGCATCGTATTTTTGAAGATAGGCTACTTCGTCAGGAATGATGGTGTTGAGCGTATAATCAACGCATTCAAACAAAAATTCAGTTTGTACCGTTGCATCAAAATTGTTTTTAAGGGTCTTCTTCCATTGAATAAAATCAAGGATGGGATGCGAATAAGATTCCAATACTTTCCGGTAATCTGAAATGCGTTCTAAAATGGCAGCAGATATAGGAAAAACAATGCCTTGCGGGGTGAATTTCATCGTCGTCAATATGTGATGAATCAAATATCGGTGCAGCCTGCCGTTACCATCAACAAACGGATGAATAAATACGAATCCGAAAGCAATCAGGACTGCCGTCAGAACCGGATTGAAGGATGCAGTTTCCATTTGCCGGGCAGATTCCAGCAATCCACCCATCAGGGCTTCAATATCCTGCCATCTGGCAGAGATATGTTCGGGAATTGGCTCGCCAGTATTTCGGTCGTGTTCGCCAATAAAGCCGCCTTCTGTCCGATAGCCCATCTGAACAAACCGGTTGTCATCAATTACTATTTGTTGTAACCTGAGCAGTTCCTCCTTGCTCAGAGGCTTACTTCCTGCCTGACCGATGGCTTTACCCCATCGGACAGCCCTGTTTTGGGTGGGATTTTCGCCTTCAACCGTAAAGGATGCTTTTGAATCTTTCAGTAACAGGAATGCCGAGGTTCGTAACAGTATATCTTTATGAACACCACTGATCGCCGTACGTGTTTTATCGGCAAGGTTTTCTGCAATATAACGCTCAATTCTGGCGGTTTTATTAATGAGCGGACAAAAGTTAATATTACCTGTCAGGTTGTTCTTAATCCGGTGCCGGTTTGAATTGATACTTTTCGGGCTCGCGTATTGTTGCTTTTCATCTAACAGTGGAATGTAATTTCCTTCACGCAGATCGGGAACTTGCAATGACTTCTGCATCAGCCATTCATAAAGAAACCAGATTCTCCTGCCGTACTGACTTTGCGGTTCCCTGACAATCCATTCTTCAATATCAGCTGGTTTCAGCTTTTCAAACAGTTTTTTGAAAAATAGCAGGTTGACTCCTTCATATTTCAATGCAAAAACAAGATGTGCATACAGGTTATCTTCAGGCTGGTGCCTTGGTGTTAAAACAAGCCAGCCGTCTGTCGCATACTGTCTGTGCTTTTTGCTTATCAGCGCTAATCGCAATGGGATTGGCACAGGAAGTTTGAGGGCATCTATTATTGCTCCATAACCGACTAACTTTCCATGTTCAGGCGGTGTTATTCCGTGAAAAGTAATTATTTCCAGTGAAATATTCTTACTATTCGCCATTGGTCGTGAAAATTTCTT
>CAYWHQ010000180.1:0-6379 GCA_964457665.1 uncultured Prolixibacteraceae bacterium
CCATCACCAATACAGCACCCACAGGCGGATTAGGACTGACCCATCCGAGGCCCTTCCGCGCCAGGCTTATCGCCCGTCTCATATATCTCACCTCGTCGTTCACCATAAAAAAAACCGGCCCTTCAAACCTGCAGGGCCGGCATATTTAGTGCCATTTGGTTCAGAAAATTTCTTCTTTCATCCAGACTATCACTGTCGGTACCGGAGTTTCACCGGTTCAGCCTTGAGAGAATTTCCGGCAGTTTGTGATTTCTGCCTGTTTTCTCTCCCGGGTCGCGGACTTTACCGCCGGTCGGGAATTTCACCCAGCCCTGAAGATCTCTGCAAAGATAAAAAAATATTTGAACTGTTAATCCATTAACAATACTTTAGTTTATGCTGATGTGATCATTCCCGGATAATCTTTTCAGTCACCGAGCCTCTCACGGTTGTAACCTGGAGGAGGTAGTTTCCTTTGGCAAGGCCTGTAAGGTCGATTCTTTTCTCTGAAGATCCGCTGCGGCTGAAGAATTCTTCCCGGTATACCGCCACTCCGCGGATATCGGTCACCAGGATGGTTACCTCAGAGTTAAGGGTTCCTGTAATCCGGAGGCTAACCCACCCGTCGGTCGGATTGGGCTGAATCCTGATGGTGGGAGGAAGCATATCCTCTTCTTTAATCCCGGTGCATGGATCAAAGGTCATAGTCACCTGGTCGAAGGTGGAATCGGGGCAGGGTACCTGCGGGTAGGCCGTCAGGGTAAGTGCTACCGATCCGTTGCTCTTGTCCTCTGCCGAGGGGTAATACTTTGTTTTCGGATTACCTTCATTCTGGAAGGTGCCGGTGCCGGAGGTTCTCCATTTCAGACCGGAATAGCTGGATCCGCTGCCGTCGAGCTGAATGTGCGGCACCCAGGTGCAGTAAACCGTATCGTTACCTGCGTCGACCGTAGGATGATCGTTGACCTTTACCCTCACCGAATCGGATTTGCTGGTATTGCCGTCGTCGACCAGTACGTAGTACCAGGTAGTTTGGGTAGGGGTGACCACAGGGTTAGGCAGGCTGGAGGTAAAGCCCGGGGGGTTCGATGTCCAGGAATAGGTATAGGTTCCCGAACCTCCGGTGGCAGTCGTGGTCAGCTGGCTGCTTTCGCCAATGCAGATGGTTTCGGGCGATGCAGTGGTAATTACGGTAAAAATACCTGCAAAGGAAAAGGATCCGATCCGGGTTTTCCAGTTCGACTGCGAGGTGGTTTGGTAATACTCATTGGTATACCAGAAAGTGGCCGGGTCGACCGGGTCGACCGCCATGGCGGCATAGTCGCCCCAGCGGCTCGGATTTCCGCTCCATGTGTTGGTCTGCGACCCTCCGCCGTTGATGATTCCGCCTTCGGCGATGGTCATCTGACCGAGCGGATCGGTGTTCATTCGTCCGGTGTAACGGATTGATGGATACATGTCGGCACTGGATATGCTGTATCCCACGGCAATATTCCCGGAGCTGTCCATGGCAATGCTGCACATCCAACGGCAATGACTGTCGGGGGAATAGGTTCCCGACTGATGTATGGTCCAGTCGGTAGTAGTGGTCTTGCGTAACTCATACCACCGGATACCGGCCACACCGCTTCCAACATTCACAGTGGCGCAACCGACCATCGACCAGTGGTCATTAAATTTCCTGAAAGGAAGCCGGTGCATGAAGGTGCCGGCAAAGGGGTCGAGTTTCACGCTGGTGCCTTTCTGCGGGATTCCTGAATGGTTCCCGTTGAAGGAGGAAACGGTGAGCGTATTGGATAAGGTAAAGGTAGAGCTGGCCGTATTAACAAAATCGGCATGGAATTCATAGATCACGATCTGGTCGGGACCATCGTTATGATACGCCACATAGTTCGGAGTGCCGGCCGGGGGATACTCACCGTCGCAGTCGGACGGAAGCATACGCCATGCGTTGTTGCTGGCATTGAGCTGAAAGGTGATCATCTCGGGATTTGACTGACCGGCATACATTTTAGTACGGTTGAAAGCATATACGCCCACCCCTTTATAGTTCAGCGAACCTGAACCGAACCGGTTGGCCGTCATGTAAATCCCATCGGGCCACACAGCCAGCTTCGGGTAATCGGGCATATCAGAGAACTGGAACTGATAGCGGTACCATGATCCTGTCGGGTCGCCCGTCTGGGAAACGGCGATCATCTCGTAAAAGGGACCATTCGGATAGTTGGGGAGTGAGAACTGGCTGAATATCCAGCGGTCGGCGACCTCATCGTACAATACGATGGCGTCGCCATCGTTCGAGTTGTTGGGCATCCCGCTGAAGATCGAGCTGTTGGTGCTGGGCCCAAGAAGTTTGACACCGCTTTTGTTATAGATGGCATAATGTACATTGACCACCTGAAAATAGTGGTTGGGGCCCACATCTCCGTCGGTGTCGGGAGGTACTCCCCCGAAGATGTTATTGACTCCCTCGAAGTTCGCAATGGTTGTATCGGCAGGCGAGTTCCCGAACCAAGTCTGCAGGCCGGGATCCGTAACATCTGTATCGCCTGAGGGCTGCACCCCAGCGTTGTTCCTTTGAAGATTGTTCTTGACCACGCCATCCTTCCAGGTCATGTCGGCTTTCTCCGGGGCCAGTTTGACCATGTCGCGAAGAGGCGGAGAAACATCAAAATATACCGGATAGCTCACCACGGGCCCCGACACATCCGACTGGCCAGACACACTGTAGGAGGTCAGGAGTAGTCCGGCAAACAAAAGGGATATCATTCTTTTCATAGAAAGTTGTTTACAAATCGGATGCAAAGGTAGTCAAAAAATATCTATCTTTATGCCTTTAAAGCCCATCATATATGAATATCATTATAACAGGTGCCTCCAGGGGCATAGGTTATGAACTGGTAAAGATTCTCTGCAAACATAAGCAGAACCAGATTGTTGCGGTTTCCCGGAACGGGAAGGCCATGAAAGAACTTGTAAGCGAGTGTTTACGCCTGAATCCCGATGCCAGGGTGACCCCGTATGAGTTCGATGTGAAACAGTTCGAATTCTACCCCTTTATCGTACAACGGCTGCAAACCATTGTTCACCACTGCGACATCCTCATTCACAATGCCGGCCGGCTGATCTATAAACCCTTTGAAAAGATCGAGGAGCAGGATTTCGACGAGATCTTCAATGTCAACATAAAGGCACCCTTTTTGTTCACACAGGCCGTATTGCCGATGATGTCCAGAGGGGGGCATGTCGTGAACATCGGGAGCATGGGCGGCATCCAGGGTACAAAAAAATTCCCGGGCCTGACCGCCTACTCCACAAGCAAGGGAGCGCTCACGATCTTTACGGAGATCCTGGCCGAAGAGCTCCGCGAACGTGAGATCAGCGTCAACTGCCTGGCGCTGGGCAGCGTGCAGACCGAGATGTTCGAGAAAGCATTCCCCGGGGTTTATGCCAGCCATACCCCCGAAAAGATGGCTCAATACATTGCCGACTTCGCAGTTTCCGGCCATAAATACTTTAACGGCAAAGTGATCCCCGTTGCAAATTCGGTACCGTAGGGGGAGGTTTGAGAGTATGAGTGTATGAGGATTTTGTTTGCATTGAAAGCTATTGAACATGGGTGATGCTGTTTATGCTTAAAAATCCAATGTTGCGGATAAACTGGAAAAACCGGATCAAATGGAACAACTGATGGGATATCGTATTGAAATGCCTGGCAAAGTTGATTCTGCTGCATAGGGTGTTCATACACCACCCCTATACCCCCCCCATACCCCCATACCCTCATACCCTCATACCCTCATACTTTCCTACTTTCCTGCTTTCCTACAAATAATCCACCCCACTCTCTCTCCTGAACGGCTGAATGGCGCGGTTATAGATTCCATGTACGTAAGCAATGGCCATTCCGTAGTTGGTAACGGGGATACCTGCATCGATGGCTGGTTTGAGGCGGTTTTGCAATTGTTTGCGGGTAATCATGCATCCACCGCACTGCACCACCAGGGCGTAATCGGTAACAGGTCGGATGATCGCTCCCAGTCCGGCTACCACGTCGAATACAAGCTGTTTACCTGTAAACTGGCTCATCCAGCGCGGGATCTTCACCCGGCCGATATCGTCGCAGGAAACATGATGGGTGCATGATTCGAGGATCAACACTCTGTCGCCATTCTTCAACCGGTCGATGGCGGGGGTTCCCTCCATATATTTCTCGAAGTTACCTTTTTGTCTGGCCAGCACGATGCTGAACGAGGTCAGAGGGATCTCCTCGGGGATGGCGGCTGCAGCTTTGGGGAAGACCTGGCTGTCGGTAACGACCAGCCGGGGTTTCGGCTCCATCCGGCGGAAGAAGGAATCGACCTCTCGTTCCTTGCACACGACACAGACCCCGTCGTGGTCGAGCACATCGCGGATGACCTGAACCTGCGGCAGGATCATCCTGCCCTCCGGCGCCTCAATATCGATGGGAGTAATCAGGAGTACCGTATCGCCATAGGAGATCAGATCGCCCACAAGGGTCTGTTTCTTCCAGGCGCTATCTGGCATGGCGGCGCGAAGGGAGGAGATAAGGGTTTCGTGTTCAGCATTCAGCGTTTCAGGATTCAGCGATGGCATGGAGGAGAATTCCAGCACACGGGTCCGGTATGTTGCCTCGATGGATGATTTCAGCTCCGGCCTCACCTTTTCCAAATCGGATTTATTATGGACGATGAGGAAAGGGACCTCCTGTTGTTTAAAATTGTTGATAAGGTCAAGTTCGGTGTCGTCAAAGGTGTTGTGGGTGATCACGAGGAGGGCCAGGTCGATGACCTTCAGGATCTCCCGGGAACGGGTTATCCGTTTCTGCCCCAGTTCGCCGGTATCGTCGATCCCGGCCGTGTCGATCAGCACGGCCGGACCGATTCCCGGGATCTCGATCGACTTCTTCACGGGGTCGGTCGTTGTACCGGCCACCTCCGAAACGATGGCAATAGTCTGTTGGGCAAGAGCGTTGATCAGCGAGCTTTTACCGTTGTTCCGCCGTCCGAAGATGCCGATATGGGGTTTGTGGTCAAGGCCTTTCATCTTAGTGATTAGTGATAAGTGATTAGTGATTAGTGATTTTTTTTACAAAGTTAGGGATTATAAAATGTATCGGCAGAAGATGTTGGGCAGTCCCCCTAAGTTTACGGTACCATCCTTTGATACAAGGCAGTATCCGTAAAAGTAAAAGATATAAACGGCATGGTGCTGACGCTGGCGGATAAATCCACCGCGGTGTGCTTCACGCTTCACGCTTACGACGAAGGGATGGCAGGATCTTTCTTCTTCCTGTCTCTTCCCTCGGCATCGGCAGCAATCATCGCTTCGACGACTTTCCCGGGATTAACCTGTACGATCTCATGGTGAATTCCTTCATTGGCAGCGCAGGTTTTAATGGCGACTTTCATCAGCTTTTCCTGAGTTACCTCATGCAACCCTATGTCTGAAAAAGTAGTGGGTAACCCAACCGATTCGCAGAAGCTATAAACGGTTCCCCTCTCTTCAGATGAGGCAGCTGTGAGGTGGAGACCTGTCAGTACTCCAAATGCTACCTTCTCGCCATGATAACAGACGTGGGTCTCATCCAATGCACTTAATCCATTGTGCACGGAATGTGCAGTAGCCAGTCCGGAACTTTCAAATCCGATACCACTCAGCAGAATATTCGCCTCCGTGATAAACTCCAGTGAAGGTGATACGGTCTTCTTTTCGCATGATTGCATGGCTGCCGTCCCATAGCGGAGCAGTGTATCATAGCATAATCTGGCCAGATTCAGTCCGGTCATTGTACTCTTTCCGCCACAAACATTCATGGAATGCGTTTGTACGCATGATCTGGCCTCAAACCATGTTGCGAGCGCATCGCCCATCCCTGCCACGAGAAATCGGACAGGAGCCTTTGCAATAAAAAGGGTGTCGACCAGCACCGCCTGGGGGTTCATCTTCGTGTAATAGACCGACTCGAAGACTCCCTCTTCGGAATAAATAACGGCACATCCGCTGCATGGCGCATCAGTGGAAGCGATCGTCGGGACAATGATGACCGGAAGGTTTTCCCTGTCGGCAACTATTTTGGCAGCATCGATGGTCTTTCCCCCTCCCATACCGATAATGATGTCGGCAGCAGAATGAGCAATACAGTCCTGTAATCGTTGTAATTCCGTATCACAGCATTCACCACGAAAAATTTCAACGGAATACGATACGCCCGAGTCTTCAAGCCCGCAGTCGGGCAGAATTTCTCTGTTCACGGTTGGCGAGGCAATGATCAGCCCATCCGCCACGTAGGTCGTCGTCCAGCCCTTGTCGATGTAGGTTTCCAGCCAGGCGGTGGTGGCCACTTCCCCGCGCCCGACCACAACATCGTTCAGCGCGT
>CAYWHQ010000181.1:0-6374 GCA_964457665.1 uncultured Prolixibacteraceae bacterium
TCATGGATATCAGACTCCGAAAGGTTAAGCTCCATCAAACCGGCTTCAATTTTAGAAATATCAACGATGTCGTTGATGATGTTCAGCATCCGCTTGCCGCTTCTTTCGATAATCCTGAGATACTGTTGCTGTTCATCGCCCGACAGATCCGGTTCTTTGAGCAGGTCGGCAAAACCCAGGATTCCATTCATAGGTGTGCGAATCTCATGGCTCATATTTGCAAGGAATGCCGATTTAAGCCGGTCGCTCTCTTCGGCTTTCTCCTTGGCCAGACGCAGGTCTTCTTCCGCCCGTTTCAGGTCGGTGATATCAAGTGCGGTAAAGGTTAACCCCCTGGTTATATCCATCGGATCTATCGGGGCGGAAGCGAGCAGTATATCCAGGATGGTGCCATCCTTTTTGACCCACCGGGTTTCCACTTGTCCCATCCCTTTTTCATCAATCTGCCGGTATTTCTCCCGCCCGACAAACTCAAACTCCTCCTGTGACGGATAGAGCATCCGGGCGTATTGACCGATGAGTTCCTCTTTCGAATACCCTGTCAGCTCACAGATCCGGTCATTCACATCGACCAGCACCCTGTTCCTGACCACTCCGATACCCGTTGGGGCAGCACGCAAGATACTGCTCATTTTTTCTTCACTGAGGAGCAGGGCCTGCTCAGAATTTATCCGGTCAGTGATGTCGCGCGAAACCGTGGAAAAGTTGATTCTTTCCCCGGTGGATGGGTTTTCCGTCCGAAACAAATCATAGTGTACATGGATCGGTTCACCGGTTTTAAAATTCCGGAACCGGTATTCGCCAATCCAACGCCCGTCCTTTTGAACTTTCGGCAGGACGGTTTCCCGGATAAAAGGCAGATCTTCGGAAAAAAAATAATCCTCAATCCTTGTTGTTTTAACGGCGTTTTCCCCTTCCAGCCCAACCATCTCCCTGCCGGCCGGATTTACATATATGACTTGCTGATCGGCCGAAGCAACACCGATAAAGTCCTTGCTGCGCTCAATGATGCTCAACAGCAGCCGTTGCTGTTCCTCGGCATATTTGCGTTCGGTTATATTGCTGTAGATAATGGCAACCCCATAACCTTCCAGCGGAACCGGGGCAGCCGTAACATTGATCCAGGTAACCTCTCCATCTCCTTTAACAATTCCCATTTCAACATCAGAAATACAGCGTTTCTCCCTTAGTGCCCTTGTGCTTGCATATTCGTCGGGAGGCATGGGCGATCCGTCGGGCCGGATGATGTACCATTCCCTGCCATCGATCCTTCTGCTTTCAAGGTTATCTTTAGTGAGACCAAGCAGTTGCTCCGACTCCCTGTTGCTTTCAAGGATGTTGCCGGCATCATCGGATATTGTTATTCCTGCCGGGGTATTCTCAAAGATTGTCTTATATCGAACCTCGCTTTTCCGGAGCGCTTCTTCCATGAGTTTCCGGTCGGTGATGTCGAAAAACGAGGTTGTAAAGTATCCTTTATCATTTGAAAATACATTGACCAGGTACCAACGCCCGAGCGGTTCCGAAAACTGTTCAAACGTCTCATTGCCCCCTTCCATTGCCACCTTTCCATAAAAGCCTATCCAGTCGAAACTGTCGTCGACGATACCGGGGATCAGTTCCCGGACTGTTTTTCCGATTATATGCTCCGACTGAAGGCCTGTTAGCTTTGCAAACGCCTGGTTGACCTCCAGGAAACGATAATCAACAGGTATGTTCTGATCATCGAGGATCATCTGATGGTGAGAAAATCCAAAGGGGGAGGCCTGGATTATGTCGTGCAGGTAATTTGTGTACATGGCATAAAGGTTTTGGTTTCAGATTTTCATTTTCTTAAATGCTTTTTTATCAGGGCAAGCAAGTTGTCTTTCTCAAAGGGTTTTGAGATGTAGTCAATGCACCAGGCCTCGATCGCTTTTTTTTCGTCGCCAACTTCGAGGGCGTGAACTTTGTCAGCGCTGTTTTCGCGCAATGCTGTGATAAAAACGACGGGAATGTCGCAAAGGTTATTATCATCCTTTATGATTTTGCATACACTGAAGCCATCCATGCCGGGCATCTGGATATCGAGCAATATCACGTCGGGTTGATGGGCTTTTGCAAGCGCAATTCCTTCCGGGCCGCTGGCTGCAGTGTAAATACAGATCCCGCTGAATAAATCGGAGATCATCGCTTTCAACGACACCAGGTTGTCCCCGTGGTCGTCAATAATCAGGATGCTTGCCACAGTTTTCTCCATGGTGTCATATTTTCTTGCTGAAGACCATAAAGCGATAAAAATAGTAATAAAGAGTTGAAAATATCAATCCGGCCCGCTAATTTTCTCCGGAAACAAAAAGGGAGATTCTCAAAACGAAAATCTCCCTGCTAAAAGGTTTAAACTGGAAAGCTATTTTTTAATGATCTTTTGGACAGGGATCAGCTGGTTCAATTTCAGGATGTTTTTATATTCCATCCAGCCCCTCCGCCTCCGCTCCGGTTGATACGGTATTTCAGCGAAAGCATAACATAACGGCCGATGATGTTGGTGCGTGTTTCCCGGAGGTAATTCTGTTCGCTGACCCGTTCGATGCCGGTGTTCCGGTTCAGCAGGTCATACCCCTGAATCGAAATCATCATACGGTTGTTTTTCAGGAAATGGTAACTGACCTCTGCCCGAAGCAGAGGAACGCTCACTGCCTCTGAAAAACTTCGGGCATTGTAGTTGGTGATATCGGCCCCCATCATGAAGTTCCATCTTTCGGTGGGCATGTATCGGATCTCCCCGAAATAGACCAGATCAAAGTAGTCGGTGTTCATCGACTCCTGGATGGAATATCGGGCATTGGTGAGATCAAACTCAAATCCGGCACTCACATCCCACTTCTCCTTTTTACGGTTATCCAGTGAGAATCGGATGCTATGGGTCAGGTTTATATTGATATTTTCCTCCCCGTTAATGATGGTTACCGAACGGTTCCACCCTTCACGGATGTCGAGGTTTACATTCAGTCCGAGTTTCCGGATGGGCCTTGAAAAACTGGCGCTCAGCGAAGCCGTCCAGTCGTCGGGGACATTGATAAGGGTTGTGGACTGCCCAAGACTTTCGTTCACGGTGCGAGCATAACTGATTTTGTCGCGGGTATAGGTGCCGTTGGCATTCAGAAACAGGGTCGTAAAGGTAAACGCATCATAGAAAAGCCATTGTCCAAAAATGGTATGAATTACTTCTGGTTTCAGCCGGCGGTTTCCCGCGAAAAGATAGAGCGGGTTCTGGTTGCTGACCACCGGATTGAGCTGGCTTGCCGCCGGAGTCATCACCGATGAGGCGTATTGAAGGGAGATACGTTTTCCGGTGCGGTAGGAGTATTCCCACGAGACCCTGGGCAGCAGGAAAACCGATGTAGTCAGGATGTCCGTACTGTCGCTCATAGCATTGACCCGTTCTCCCCATTCTGCCTGGGCGCCCAGGCAGAGCTGGTGTTTGGTATTGTTGAAACGGAAGGAGAAACCCGGCCTCAAATAGATATAGTTTCTTTCAAATTGAGGACTGAGCGAATCAATCACCTCACCTCCGTTACCGGGCGTTCCCTGCTCCCGGTCGGTCCACTCCCAGATGCCTCCTCCCTTGACCGAAGGTTCAAAGTGCCACCGGGCGCCAACCCTTAACAAAAAGGATCCGCCGGCCGACCACGTGAGTCCGTCGGTGAGGTTCCGCAGATACTGGTTCTCAATAAACGGATCCATTACACCAAGGTATCGGGTGATGTTCTCCCATTCCGACCGGTCGAGGGTTCCTGCACATCGTATATCGCCCGAGAGCCTGAACAACCTCCAACGGTCATTGCCTTTTCTCATCCAGGATCCGCCGCCGGATGCCGTGAGTCTGTTTGAGGTACTGTTAACATACTGATCCAGCGTGTTAACCAGTGTATCGGCCGAATAGCTCCGGGTTTTTGTCTGTGCATCCGAGGAGCCCTGTACCAGTGAAACTCCGCCGTTCAACCGTATAGTTCTGGCCGAATCACTCTTGTCATGCCATCGCAGGTTTAATGCATGGTTCCAGTCCTCTGTATCAGTATTTCCGTCCTGTTCCTGCAGGAAGGAGGACCCGGAGGTAAAGTTCTCCGTGTGGACCGTCTCCTCCAGGTCGCGCTTTACAAGGCTTCCCAGATAACTGATGTTGAAACGGTTATGTTTAACAGGTTCCAGCGAATAGTTGAATCCTGCGGCCCCTGAAGTGACCAGACCCGGGACCGGTTCCCCGTTCGAAACCGGGATCGAACTTCCCTCACCCAGGGTAATCCTCAGCTGGTTCCCATCGCCCATCAGCTGCTGCAAACCGCCCGAGAAGTCGAGGTAGTCCTGAAAGCTGAAGCCAAACTGGTTGATGTTGTTCAGCATACCCAGGGCTGCAAACTGGTGTTTGTCACCGAAACGGTAAGCTTTTGCGTTCGCCTGGTAGTGTAAACCGGTACCACCGCCGGCCTTGACCTCTCCGAACCATAGTTGTTTCCGGTCCTCCTTCAGGATCAGGTTCACGGTCTTGTCGCGCTCTCCGTCCGCAATACCTGTCAGATCCGCCTGGTCCGACTTCCGGTCATAAAGCTGTACCTTGCTGATGGCGTCGGCCGGCAGATTGCGGGTTGCTACCTTCGGATCGCTGCTGAAGAACTCTTTGCCATCCACCAGGACATTCCTGACATTTTCTCCCAGTGCCCGGATGTTTCCCACCCGGTCGACCTCGATACCCGGCAGTTTTCTGATCAGATCCTCCGCCACCCCATCGGGTTTGATCCTGAATGCCGCTGCATTGTACTCAATGGTATCCTTCCTGATCAGGAAAGGAATGTGGTCTGCACGGACATCAACTTCCGGAAGGTTAAGCGATATCGGCGTCATCACGATGGCTTCGAGCCGTGAGCCATCCGGGGCGGGAAGTGTTAGCTTCCGCCAGTAGGAGTGCATACCCAGATACCCTACCTGCAGCAGGTAGCGACCGTTTACTGCCTTTTTGATCTCGTAAAAGCCTTCGGCATTGGTGATACCCCAGTAAGCCAGGGTGGAATCGGAGGGGTACAGCAGGGTCACCGTGGCGTAGCCAAGCGGCTGGGCTGACTGATCAAAGACAAATCCGCTGATATCATTTGATTGTGCCCTGGATTCCCCGGGCTTCAGAAAAGGTAATTGAAGGAAGAAAAAAAAGGAGAGCCAGAATCCGGGATATGATTTGAAATGCTTGAAAATGGACATGACAGGTAGTGTAGAATGAATGGAAAAGGCCAATAGATTATTTGAAAGTAAGGCAAAACGGGATTACCTTCTGATGACGACCACACCGCCGGAACCGCCGTACTGTGCGTTCATCTCCTTCCTTTTCTCCTCCACAATCTTATTAAAATCCTCCTGGGAAACCTTCTTCCCCTCTTTAGGTTTTATGATTTCATTCGCATCAACATTTCCCAGTTTAACGGCAGTTGCCTGAATGGTTCTTTGGCCATTGTCGATATCCACTGCAAGAACCAAACCGGGTAATCCCTGAAACCGGCCCGGGCCTGTACTCACCGGGATGGCCGGGGTGAACCAGGCAATGGTGGTAATGCTATCCTGCTGCCGGATGGCTTCCTGACAGGGGTAATCCAGTATGGTTTTCTGTTTGCCTGTCAACTTCCATGCTCCGGGATCTAGTTTCTCCCCGATCAGAAACATCCGCGACATGAAATCGCGCTGTTCCACGGTTTCCAGATTTACCAGATCGGTAAATGTTTTATTTTCCGGACGCACCATGCGCACCATCATCCCTTGTTCGCCTTCCCCCGAAGTCATTACATCCTCTTTAGCAACGCCGGGATCATTGGAGTAAAGGCTTTTTTCCGGAGTGAACAGCAGGCGCAGGCTTGTTTTCTGCTCTTTTGGCAACTGTGCAGCCAATGCCTGGTCGGCTCCCGACAGCGTAATATTCAGTTTTCGTGTTTCGAGATAAGTAATCTCTCCGCTGGTTTTTTCCTGGGCCTTGCCGAGAATGAAGATCATCAGGGCTGCCATGGTAATGGTCATTTTTTTCATGTTTCGGATGTGTTAAAATATTCAGGTCAAAAGTATCGGGTGGCAGGGACCGGGAAGGTTAACGGGCGGTTAATCAACGTTAATTAAGGTTAATGGAGTAGGGAATCCCTCAGGATGTGTGTATTTTTGACGGCAGAAGAACTTCTGTAACAGATGAAAAATAAAAAAGCAGACGACAACATTAAAATGAAACGATGGCTCATGATCCAGAGCAAGGCGCGTCACCTGCTATTTGCCGCCCGGTGGCTCGGTTCGGAATATCAACGGGAGCAGGAACGAATTAACAAGGAACTGGCAGGTTGTTTCAGGGAAGCGGAGGAAGAGATCAC
>CAYWHQ010000182.1:0-6347 GCA_964457665.1 uncultured Prolixibacteraceae bacterium
GGCGATCTGGACCAGTGGGATCCGGGGCAGCGCGCTGGATTTCGACGGGGTTGATGGACAGGTGCTGGTTCTCAACGGGGGAAACTTCAACCCCACCGGAGGAGCCATTAGCTTCTCCGCATGGTTCAGGATGGAACAGGTGGGTGACAACGGTTGTCTGATCTTTCAGAATGTCAAGTACATCCTCAAGCTGGATGCCCAGGGAAGGGTAACATTTGCCCTCTATACGCCGGGCTATAATGATGTAACAATGAGTTATGACCAGCGGATTCTTGATACCGACTGGCACCATGTGGCGGCAACCTACGACGGAACCACCATGCGGCTCTATATCGACGGAATGTTGAAGGTTTCTGAAGCCAATACCGGAAATCTCCAGAGTTCTGTTTCCGATGTATATATCGGTAAACAACGCACGATCAATCCGTTTTCCGGAATTATTGACGAGGTGCTGATCTATAGCCGGGCCCTGACTGCCAGTGAGGTTGCGCAGATCCATTCTTCTACTCCCGATCCGGGGACCGGTTCAGCCGACCTGGTCTCCTGGTGGGCGCTGAATGAGAATTCGGGCAGCGCCGCCGGCGACAGCAAAGGAAACAACAACGGCGTTATGACGGGAGGCGCCATATGGACATCCGGCATATCCGGCAGCTGTCTGCGTTTCGACGGTGCCACCGGTAATGTGAAGGTCCTGAATGCCGCAAACCTGAACCCGGTTAACGAAATCACCATGATGGCATGGGCCCGCACCGAAGAGAACAAAACCTGCAAAATATTTCAGAAGGGTGATTGGGATGGTCATGGCATAGGCCAGGGTAAATGGGACGGATGGCAGGTAAGCATCCGTACCGGCGATAATGTCAGCCACTCCATCCACTGGGGCGATGGCCTTCCTGTACTCAATCAGTGGTATCACATCGCTCTCACCTATGATGGCTCTGTTCTGAAGATGTTTATCAATGGCCAGCTGAAAAACACCAAAGCGGTGACCGGACTGCTGAAGGTAAACAACCGTGACCTCTCCATCGGATCCGACAATGCCGCCCAGAAGTTTTTCCGCGGAGATATTGACGAGTGTAAATTCTTCAGCCGGGCCCTCACCCCCACCGAAATCCAGGCCAATTACAACGAACCTGCTGCAACACCCGACCGCGATGGTGATGGGATCGCCGACCACGAGGATAATTACCCGGATGATCCCGCCCGGGCCTTCTATAACCTTTTCCCGGCGGCGGGCTACGGCAGTCTCGCTTTCGAGGATCTTTGGCCCGGTAAAGGTGATTACGACTTTAATGATCTGGTTCTTAACTACCGGTTTACAACCATCACCAGCGCATCGAATAAAGTGACCGAAGTGAAGGCAGTGTTCGTGATCCGCGCCATCGGAGCAGGATTCAGCAATGGTTTCGGCTTCCAGTTGCCGGGTAACACTCTTTTACCCGCCGACCTTGAAGTAACGGGAAGCTCCATTCTGGAAAATTATATTCAGCTTTCTTCCAACGGACTGGAAGCCAATCAGGACAAGATCACGGTCATTGTTGCTGACAATGTAAGCAAATTAATGCCCTCTCCATCCGGATTCGGAGTTAATGTTGATCCCGCCAAACCCTATGTGGAACCCGATACCCTTACCCTGCGCATGCTCTTTGTGCCTGGTAAATATTCGATCGACGATCTCGGGCTTGCCGGTTTCAATCCCTTCCTGATCATAAACCTCGAGAGGGGCAAAGAGGTCCATCTGCCTGACTACCTGCCAACCTCGCTGGCCGATACAACCTATTTCGGTACCGATCAGGATGACACCCGACCGGCGGAAGGCAAGTACTACAAAACATCCGGAAACCTCCCATGGGCAATCAACATCACCGATAACTACGACTATACCATCGAACATCTGCAGGTCACAAGCGGACATCTGAAACTTGCAACCTGGGCCGAATCCTCCGGCACCCTGTATCCCGACTGGTTTTTGAACAAACCAGGGTATCGAAATACCGCCAACATTTACCCGGTACCCTGATCCTATCCCCCCCGGTGAAACCCCTGGCCGGGTTCCCCGGCATAACGCCGGAACCAGCGGATCGCCTCCGCTATGGCCTGCTCCACCGGTGTGTGGGGCATCTGAAGGATCTCCCTCGCCTTCTCTCCGGAGTAATAACTGTTGAGACACAGGACGCGCGCATTTACCAGATTGAGCGGAGCTGGCTGTCCTGAGATAGCTGCCCAGACCGAACCTCCCAGTCCGGCAACCCACAGGACCGGGCACGGTATGGGTATCTTGACACTTTTCTGTCCGGCTGCACGGTCCAGCATCGCGAAAAATTCCCGGTAGGTCAAGTGTTCAGTGGCCAGAATATAACACTCGCCAGGAATTCCCATGGTCAGGGCATTGCAAACCGCAACGGCGGCATCCCGGACATGAATGTAACTCTTCCCCCCAGGAGGATAGACGATCACCTTTTTCCCGAGACCCATCATTATCATCGTCCCGCTGCTCGGCTTGTAGTCGTATGGACCAATCATGAACGCAGGGTTTACGACAACTACCGGCAGCCGGTACTTCTCCACCTCACCCAGAACCCACTGCTGGGCAACATATTTGCTGATCATGTATCCTGAATTATACCGGAAAGCATTGAACTCCGACAATTCGGTTGCAGGATGTTCCCTGGTTCCTGAGCCGATGGTATTGACTGTGCTGACATAAACCACCCTGGGGATATCATGCCTTCTGCATACATTGATTAGATTTTGTGTTCCTGTTACATTGACCGCTTCATAGAAACGGTAATGCGTGGGCCACTGTCCGGTATTGGCAGCTGCATGGATTACAGCATCACAACCCTCCACGGCCGACTCAAGAGAGGTCAGATCCAGAATATCCCCGGTAACCCGTTCCACCGGTAGCCCGTCGAGTGCCCTGTTGTCAGAAGCCGGCCGGATCAGTACCCGAACTTCCTCCTCCCTTCTCAATAATTCCCTGACGACATTTGCGCCCAGCAATCCTGTCGCCCCTGTGACTAAAACCTTCATCTTATACTTATATTTTACGCTGCCAAAGGCCGTTCCTGCTCAATTTCACGATATATCACCCTGGCCAGGGTCTGCAACCGGACAGAAGAGGGAACCATCTTCATCAGCAATCGGTTAAATTTATTCATAAATCCCGGAACAATGACCACTTTTCCGCCGGCAATCCCATCAAGTCCCGCACGGGCTATCGCCGATGCCGGTAAAAGCCCGATCCTGCCGGCAAAACCCTGCCTGACGATCCTGATCGCCACATCCGGGTTGGTGAGAATAGGCCCCGGATGCACCACCGCCACGCTAACGCCGGTTCCTCTCAGCTCGGCGTTCAGACTTCTGGAGAAATTATAGATGAAAGCTTTCGATGCCGGATAGATGGTCTTGAAAGGTATCGGACTGAAAGCCGCCATACTTGCTACATTGAGAATGCATGAACGCCGGTGCCGCTTAAGTTCAGGAATAAGTAACCTGGTCAGCAGGGCCACCGCCGAAATATTGAGATGGATGATCCGCTCCAGGTACTCCGGAGTCGATGTGTCGAACGGGAGCGTACCTCCTGTTCCGGCGTTGTTGATCAGAAAATCGATCCGGTAGTACCTTGTAAGATGACCGGCCATGGAGATGATCGCGTTCCGGTCGGTGAGATCGGTTTCAAAACAAACCGCACTGACCCCAAACTGCCTTTCGAGTACATTGCATAACAACGGCAGGTTTCTTCCTGGCAAAGCCACCAGGATCAGGTTTCTCCCCCTGCGTGCACACTCGATGGCGAACTCCTTCCCCAACCCTGAACTGGCCCCGGTGATCAGTGTGTAAGGCTGAGGGGTGCGGGGCAGTACGACTGCCTCCCCGTACCCCGGCCCGGCTGTTGGTGGGGAAACAGGAAGGAGTTTCGGGGAACCGCTGCCTGAAAGGGTCCTGTGACTGCGGGTAACATTCATCGCGAGAAAAAATGCGACGGTGGCCATCGGGATACCCAGCATCAGGCCACCCACCAGGAGACTGTAAAACACCGGCAGGTTTCCGTAAAAGATCTTCAGGATCTCTCCGGCAGATACCTCCTCCGGATATACGAAAGTGTAGTCCGTACCCATAAGTGATCGTCCGATAAAAAAGGAAACCGTATAAAAGAAAGGTGCGGTAAAGAGGTTGATGTGGTAAACGCCGAACACAGCGGATATTTTGCTCCATTTAAAAACCGTGGTGAGGATCAGAGCCATGAACACTTTACATCCCACAAACGGGGTGGTTCCTAAAAATATGCCAAGGGCATAACCTGTGGAGACCCTGCGGGGGTCGGCTTTTATACTGCGCAGTTTTTCGCGGATCATGACACCCTCCTTTCCAGAACAGTATTACGGAAAGCATTCATCGTGCGGAGCAAATTTCCCTGGATGATCGGATCGGTGATTTTCTTCGGAACTTTCGAGACCTGATTGGAGAATACATAATACTCAACCCGGGTCTGGTTTTGAGCTGTCCGCGTCAATATCCACCGGATCTGGAGGTGTGAGATCCTTTTCACCCCTTCGAATTCCTTCATATAAGCAGGCGTACCCTGAATTTCCACATGGAATGACTGCTCTTCCTTCTTCTCCTGCAAGGTATACCGCAAAATGCAGTCCTGGTTGTTCAGCGGCCAGGGCACCTCGAACTGAACATAGGAGTACCATTGGTTTACATCCACTGATTTCACACGGTAATATGTCTTCGTCCCCGACATCCAGCCGGTGAAGGAACGGTCGTCGCGGATCACCGAAAGCACCGCCTCGGGCGTACTTTCCACAGTAAATACCGCTTTCAGCTGCCGGGCCATCCGGTTGTCGCCGGCCTCCATCCAACGGTAATAAATGGCGACATGCTCATCGGCACGGGCGAGCAGAAATTCATCATCGGTTTGCGGCCTTCCTGTGACCTGGGCCATGCAGAAAGTGGTCTGCATGAATAGCAGAAAAAGAAGCGCCGGCCCGACCTGCGCAACAGCAGTTTTAGCTTTAATCGTTGTTTTCATGTTTCTGATATTAGGGTGGAGTAGCCGTTGCTTCATGAATCTCTGCTTTGTGTATCCGATAACATGACAATCCTGGGAAGGAATACCCCTATCCGGGAAGGAATGAGTGAACGGGTGAACGGGTGAACGGGAAGAAATTGAGAATTGAGAATTGAGAATGGAGAATGAAATTTTCACGACTAATCAAGAAGTTATATGAAGTCCACGAAGAACTTAATTCGTAATTCGTAATTCGCAATTTGTAATTAATTCCCGTTCACTTAGGGTGACTGAGTGACTGAACAATACTCTCATACTCTCATACCCTCATATTCCCTAACTTTCCTCTTATATAACTTGATAAATCAGGTTGCTTTCAACAAGGCCAGCCTTCTTCGTAATTGATTGATTTTCTTTTGTTTCTGATTATTCTGATAATCAATCATTGCACTGGGGTTGAATTCTTGTTTATTGGCAGCCATTTTGTAATAAATATAAGCCAGGAATGTACCTTTACATTCTGATCGTTGATAACGCTGAAATTGATGCAAAACGAATGATTCTTACTGAGTGATTAATATCTATGGTATGAAAGCTTTTGAATATTGGATACTTTCTCTTTTTCTCTTAATCCCCTTTCTGTTTTCGTTAAAGGTTGCTGTTGGGAAGCCACAGGAGGTAATCGTGACACTGACCGCCAAACAAATCGACCTGCCCGTGGAACTTGACGTGATCGTGCTGGAGAATATCACTGATCCGGATACTGCCACGCTTACCGACCTGCCTGCGGGGGTTACCTCTTATGACATCGACTTGATGAAAGGAAAGGTGATCGGTGGAATTGAAGATCCCATGCCGAATTCATGTATCAGCCTGACTACTTCACAGCCTGGCTTGCTGAAGTTCATCCTCAGGGTTGAAAAACCCGGATCATTCCACTTTACATTATTCGAACTTAACGGCAAAGCGGTCGTTGATAAAGTGATCCCGGTGCAGGCCGGTGATACCTGGTTCACTTTGCAATGCCCCGTGGTTCCATTTACCATCCTGAGAATCTCGGGCGACAGCTTCATTGCATGCCTTCGTTGTTCCGGTAATCCCAATAATAGCGGGATCACCTCATTTTCGGCCGAACATCTGGAGGTCAGTACCCCCGGGGTTTTCAAGTCATCCTCCTTGCTCTTTCCTGAGAGTTTCAAATATACCCCTGGCGACGAAATAGAGTTTAAAGCGTTCAAAAGCGGCTGGTACAGCAACTATATTCAAAGATACACGCATCATCTGGATTCCTACACGGTATACATCAGTCACCCCTGCTTCGATCAGCCAG
>CAYWHQ010000183.1:0-6316 GCA_964457665.1 uncultured Prolixibacteraceae bacterium
GTCGAATTCAACATCACCCGGTACCTGAAAGAGGGAACAAACACCCTGGCCGTAGAGGTCTTCCGGTGGAGCGACGGCAGCTACCTGGAGTGCCAGGATATGTGGCGCATGAGCGGGATCAACCGCGATGTCTTCATCTACGCCATGCCGTCAACAAGGATCCGGGACTTCTTTGCTGTTGGCGATCTCTTTTCGAACTATCAGCATGGAGTTTTGAAGGTGAGGGTCATGTTGGCGGAGTGGCGGAGTGGCGGAGTGGCGGAGTGGCGGAATGGCGGAATGGCGGAGTGGCGGAGTGGCGGAGTGGCGGAAGGGCGGAAGGGCGGAATGGCGGAGTGGCGGAGTGGCGGAGTGGTTAAGGGGAGGTTGAGGGTGGCGTTGTATGAGACGAAGGAGTCGAAGGAGCCGCTGGTTAGCGAATGGATTGATTATTCTATGGATCAGGGGGGTGAGGATACGCTTTTGTTTGAGAAGTTCATTCCTTTTCCGAGGAAGTGGAGTGCGGAGTATCCGAACCTGTACCACCTCGTGCTGACACTGAACGACGACCAGGGAACCACGCTGATGACCACCGGTTGCAGAGTTGGCTTTCGCAGTTCAGAGGTTATAAACGGTCAGTTCCTGATCAACGGGATACCGGTGAAGATCAAGGGGGTGAACCGCCATGAACATGATCCGGTACTTGGACATGTCGTGACGAAAGATATGATGCTCCGGGATATCCGCCTGATGAAGGAGGCCAACATCAATACCGTCCGCACCTGCCACTATCCCAATGATCCTTACTGGTATGAGCTTTGCGATGAATATGGCCTGTACGTGATCGATGAAGCCAACATCGAATCGCACGGCATGGGATACGACCCGGATAAGACCCTGGGAAACAATCCCATCTGGAAGGATGCCCACCTGAACCGGACCATCCGGATGTTCGGGCGCGACAAGAACCATCCCAGCGTGGTGATCTGGTCGCTTGGAAACGAAGCCGGGAACGGCTGTAACTTCGTGGCTACCTACGACTGGCTGAAGGCGCACGACAACTCCCGGCCGGTTCAGTACGAAAGAGCGGAGCAGGCTGCCAATACCGATATCTACTGCCCGATGTACGAGAGTATTGGCTCCATAAGGTGGTATGGATACACCAGCCAGTACCGGCCGCTGATCCAGTGCGAATACGCCCATGCCATGGGCAATAGTACCGGAAACCTGCAGGATTACTGGGATATGATCGATAAATACCCGCAATTGCAAGGTGGCTGCATCTGGGACTGGGTGGATCAGGGAATCCTTCGGAAGGGGGAGAATGGCCGGCGGGATGAATGGTTGTATGGTGGCGACTTCGGTCCGGAGAATGTGCCCTCCGACCGGAACTTCTGCTGTAACGGGATCGTAGCGCCCGACCGTACCCCTCACCCAGGATACTGGGAGGTTAAGAAGGTGTATCAACATGTCAGTTTCCGTGCAATCGACCTGAACCGGATCTCCTGTGAGGTCGAGAACAATTATTCCTTCTACGATCTGGCCGGAACGCAACTGATGTGGGAGATCACTGCCAACGGGAAGGTCCAGCGAAGCGGTGGGGTTACCCCTTTTACGATTAAACCCGGAGAAAAAAGAGAGATCATGATCCCCATCACACGGATGGCCCCCGTGCCCGACACCGAATACCATCTCAATCTTTTCCTGAAAACTACCGAACCCAATGGAATTCTGCAAGCCGCTCACATAATTGCCTCGGAACAGTTTCTGCTCCCCTGGAAAGGCGCCAGGGTAGCAGAGGGCGGAGGACGATTGGCCGACGGTCAAAAGGAAGACCGGCCGGCACTGAAGATCAGTGAACAGGGCGGAACGATCATGGTTTCGGGAAAGGAGTTTGCCTACCAGTTCAGCCGGTCCGATGGCATGCTCACCTCCGTCACCTTTTCAGGCAAGGAGATCCTCCGTCAGGGCCCCGTTCCCAACTTCCGTCGCGCTCCTACCGATAATGATGTCGGCAACAAGCTCCATGAGCGGTCGAAGGTTTGGTTTGAAGCCAGTGAGAACCGGAAAGTGCTCAGCGTGAAGACAGCGTTGGTTGACAGTTCCTGGGCCTTCACAGCCCAATTTGAATTTCCCGGAACCTCCTCCACCGGATCCATTCGTTACCTGGTTCATCGCAGTGGATTCATCACAGTTGAATTCAGCCTTTTAACCAATGGTGAGAAGATCCCGGATCTCCCCCGTTTTGGCCTGAACCTTAAGATAGCCGAAGAGCTGAAGAACGTAGCATATTTCGGTCGCGGTCCATGGGAAAACTACCAGGATCGCAGTACGGGTGCCTTCGCCGGTATTTATACCACTACCGTCGATTCGATGTTCACCCCCTACGCGAGACCCCAGGAAAACGGCTACCGGACCGACGTCCGCTGGTTGAAGCTGACCAATTCCGATGGCCGCGGCATCGTGATCAAGGGCGATCCGCTGATCTCCTTTTCAGCGCTTCCCTTCGCTTTCGAAGACATGGCCACCTACGAATGGGGCGGAAAACATCTCGGGGATCTGGTTGCCCGCGACTTCATCGATCTGAACATCGATTACAAGCAGATGGGCGTGGGTGGCGACGACTCCTGGGGAGCACGTGTCCATCCGGAATATTGCCTGCCGGCAGGGGAGTACAGGTTTGGATTTACGATTTACGAAGTACGAAGTACGAAGTAATTTACGAAGTACGAAGTACGAAGTAATTTACGAAGTACAATTTACAAAGTACAAATTATTAAACCTTAAGTGTAAAGGAGTATCAGGAATGTTATGGCACTCAACAACAGTTTTCATTGATATTTCTGGAATTATTTGCTCGCTTTAGATTGTCTTTGGCTGTTTTCAGGCTGGCTACAAAGATTGCAGTTAACTGCTGCGATTCCTCAAGCAATGAAGATATCATTGAAGGCGACACCAGCGTAGCTCCAAGAAGCTCAAGCCAATAACATGTTTCATCGATTTCCTCTTCTACGATCTTCAATTTGTTTATAAAATCCCGGCTTGACTTAGACCGGCAGGCCGCACGGTAGTTAGCTCCAACAGAGCATGCGGAGCGTACCAGTTGATCCGAAATTATCCTGGTAATTCTTTTTTCCGGAAAGGATTGTGCCAAATCGATTATCCGGATGCTGAAATTTTTGGTTCTTTCTTTTAAATCTGTTTTATTCATAACTCACCTTTCTGCTTAATCCGGTCAAAGCAGCAAAGGTGATCAATTGTTGATAAATTATTTTGTAGTAAAGCCAGTCAAATTCGAAAATTGTACTTTGTACTTCGAAAATTACTTCGTACTTCGTACTTCGTACCTTGTAAATTTCCAGTTATATACCAATAGTCCTATTATCGTCAAAACACCAATCAGACTGAAGGTGATCCACAGCAGTCCCGGCTGGTTGGCTTTTTCAACGAGGCGGACGTAAAGGAAGGCGCCCAATATCCCTCCCACTCCGCTTCCGATCACGCCGTAAAGGAAGGAGTAGCCCTGGTAGAGGGCTTTTTTGTCCTGCGGGGCGATGATGCCGACATAAGAGATGAACTTCGGGTGGGCGATCATCTCCCCGATCGTGAAGACGAACATGGAGAGTACGAAGATCCAGCCTTCGGGAGCGATGGCGAGCATGGCCATACCGGCAGAACCGATAGCGATCCCGGTGATCATTGTGGGAAGGGGTCTGGTATTGCGGACGATGGCAGAGACAAGGAGCTGCAACAGGATGATGGCGCCGGCGTTCATGGCCGTGACATGCTCGGCATCGAATTTCCAGCCGGGATTATTGACAAACAATCCCAGAAAGGCGTTCACTGAATGGTTGACCGGCGCCATGTCCACCTTCTCGGTGAGATACCACAACACCGAGTCGTAGACCTGGAAGTACATGATCCAGAAGCCGGAGTAGATCACGATCATGAGGATGAAGCGGAAGTCTTTCAGTACGCTCAGCATCTCGCTGAAGACCTTAAGCAGTGGCTTGGTTTTCCGATCTCCGGTAGGTTCCCGGAAAACGAAAAGGTTGAGCAGGATGAGCCAGCCGGTGCCGATGGCCGCCATGAAGAAGATGTAATTCCAGGAGATTGATTTCAGGAACGGCACCAGGATCAGCGGAAAGAGGAAGGCGCCGAGGTTGATCGACCAGTAGAAGATCCCGAAACCGAGCGTGGAATTGGATTCGTTGGTGACCCGTGCGATGGTTCCGGCGACCATGGGTTTGAAGAAACCCGCTCCCAGGGCGACCAGGATGAGGCTTCCGAAGACCGTGGCATAGGTCTCTGAAAATCCCGTGAACAGGTAACCAAGGCTCATCGAGAAGAAGGCGAAAAAGAGCACTTTGCGGTACCCGAAGCGGTCGCCGATGGCGCCTGACAGGATAGGAAGGAAATAGAGCAGCGGAGTGATCACGCTTTTGATCGCCCCGACACTCTCCTTGGAAAAGCCCAGCCCGCCTTCATCACGCGAAAGCACCAGGTAAACCGACAGTACTGACATTACCCCGTAATAGGAGCCCCGTTCGAAGAACTCCATGGAGATGGCGGTCCAGAAATTACGGGGAAAAGTGCGATAACCGGCGGAGGAGGGCGTTGCAGACATAAGTGGAGATTTTTGCCGCTAAAGTAGGAAAAAGATGTATCGCTGAGAAATAAAACTGTATATTTGCTCAATATGTGGGAAAATAAACAGATAAAAAGAATAGTATCCCATCTGCTGCCAGATTCAGATGCACGACAAATACTATTACTCACGGGCGCAAGACAAACCGGAAAAACCTGCCTTGTCAGGGACCAATATCCCACCATTCCCTACTATAACCTGGATGCCATTGAATTCCGGGACCAGTTAGGTTCAATCAGTACGTTCAGATGGGCGGATGAAGTCGGGGTGGCTGTTATTGACGAAATTCAGAAAGAACCTGCTCTGTTCGAAAAAATAAAGTTTGCATTTGATGAAGGTGGCGTGAGATTTTCTGTGCTGACTGGTTCCTCTCAAATCCTGCTATTAAAGAATATCCATGAGACACTGGCCGGCAGAGTGAACTTGCGGGAGTTGTTCCCCTTCATGCTGGCAGAGTTGATCAATCCGGAGGGTATGTCGCTGGAATCGATGCTTCTGTTTCAACTGATTACTTCAGGAAGCCCGGACCAGATAATGGGAAACCGGAAATCAGTCATCCTGGGTAAGGAATGGGATAAATTACAATATGCAGAATCGTGGCTTTTTACCTGGGGAGGAATGGCTCCGGTGATCCATCTGAATACAGAACAGAACAGAAGATTCTGGCTGAATGATTATTCAATAGCCTACCTCGAACGTGACCTGTCGGATCTGGCCAGCCTGCATGATTTGAAACCATTCCGCAAATTCCAGCAAATTGCAGCCTTGCGGACAGCCGGTCTGCTCTCCTACACTGAACTGGCAAAGGATGCCGGCATCGGAATTGAGACGGCCCGAAGATACATGGAATACCTTCGGATCTCATACCAGACATTCCTGCTCCGGCCTTATTATAAGAATCTGACGAGCAGGCTGGTCAAAACCCCGAAATTATACTGGTTCGACAACGGGTTGCTTCGCCACCTTTCGGGCCTGGGCTTTGACCTGGATAACGGCCAGTTGTATGAAAACTTTATTGCATCGGAGTTGATGAAGTTTATCCGGTCCACCAGATCCGAAGCCAATCTGAGTTTCTATCGAACACGGTCGGGAATGGAAATCGATTTTCTGCTGGAAACCAGAAATGGGATCCTTGGTTTTGAGGTTAAAAACCGCGACACCGTTTCATCTTCTGATTTTACCAATTTACACAGACTGGCGGATTCGCTATCTTCAGACTGGTTAGGAGGATTCGTAATTTATCGCGGAAATAAAATAGAATCCTTCAGAAAAAGCTTCTGGGCAATTCCCTCTGTTCGATTATTTAGCTAAACATTATACTCGGTTTTTTTTCAGTACATTTGGTAAAGAAATCAGAATTATACTACCATTAAGGAGGGAATTGTTTTGGGATATTAATTTTGATCATCTTGATCCTGAAATACATAAAAGAGTGATCATCGAAAGGGTGCTCTCCTTCGGGAATCTTCAGGAGTTTTTTTTTATCCTCGGAGCCTGTAGCTCCCGAACATTTTTTCTGAGATTATCGGATTCTATACAACCAGGTACAGTTCCAGAAACGATTTCCCTGCAATAAGTTCAGGAAAGGGACCTGTTTCTAAAAAATCATCACGGGTAAAAGAAAGATGCAGAATTTTCGGACCTGAGAGTCTGGTGAGTTGCAGGAGTTACCATAATGAGTGAGTGAGT
>CAYWHQ010000184.1:0-6312 GCA_964457665.1 uncultured Prolixibacteraceae bacterium
AGATGCCCACCCCCTTTGATGAATTTTCAGCAAAGGCGTCTCCCTCCTGTACCGATCTTCCTCCGCAGGCGATCAGAAACCGCGAGTTGCTGATCCGGGCCATGGAGCGGGCAGGTTTCAGGGTGATGGAGTCGGAGTGGTGGCACTTCGACCATGAGGGATGGGAGAAATACCCGTTGACGGACATCCCTTTCAGTGCACTCTGATCAGTAGCTTCTGGCCCGTGGGTCGAGCAGTCCATAGATCAGGTCCACGAAGATGTTAATCACGATGAGGATGACCGAGATGAACAGCACGGCTCCCATGACGACCGGAAAATCGTATTTCTCCAGCGCCTCTACGATGACCATCCCGATCCCCTTCCAATCGAAGACATACTCCACGAATACCGCACCGGCCAGCAGGGATGCCATCCATCCCGAGATGGCTGTGATCACCGGATTCAGGGCATTTCTGAGCGCATGCCGGATCATGATGGTATAGGGGCGGAGACCTTTGGCCCTGGCGGTACGGATGTAATCCTGCGACAATACCTCCAGCAGTGAATTTCGGGTCAGCTCGACGATCACGGCGAGAGGTCGGATGCCCAGGGTGATGGCAGGCAACACCAGGTTTTTGAGATCGAGGTAATCCCCCTCGCCGAAATCGTCGACGGAGAAGAGGCTGCCGGTCATGCTCAGTCCGGTGAAGTCGGCCAGTACGAAGGCGAAGAACCATGCAAACAGCACGGCGGCAAAGAAAGAGGGGAGCGACATGCCCAGTACCGACAGCACCAGCATTGCACGGTCGAGCCAGGTATCGCGGAATACCGCGCAAAGCACCCCCACGGCGATCCCGACGATCCCGGCAAAGGTCATGGCCACCATGGCCAGGATAAAAGTATTAACAAAACTCTCTGCCAGGATGCTGGTTACATCCCGCCTTGACTGATAAGATCGCCGCAGGTAGGGTTCCTTCAGCACCACAATGGTTGATCCGGCCCGCAGCAGCGGTATCGTCGTTCCGTATTTTGCAACCTCGGGAAACCAGTAGCCGGAGGAATCAGCAAGAGAATGGATAGATACCGGGGAGAGGTCGTTGAGATAATTGAGAAACTGCACCGGCAGGGGCCTGTCGCGGCCCAGATCGCGGTTAATTGCTTCCACCGATGCCATATCAGCGCGCTGGCCGAGCATCATCCGGGCCGGGTCTCCCGGAAGGATGTTGAAGAGAAAGAAGACGAGGGCAACCACTCCCAGCAGAACCAGGAAACCATACCAGAGCCGGTGAAGAATGAACTGGATCAATGCTGAAAAACAGATCGGTCTCTATTCAGTGTTTCTGGTTCAAATACCGCTGCCTCACCACATCCCATGGAGGGAGATCCCGGCCATTCCACTTGGCCAGCACGACCCCGTCCTTCATGAGAATGAGCCCCGGATTGGCCCGGATCATTGTCTTCAGCACAATATCGTCGGCCAGGTAGTATTCGAAAGCCGTGCCGTGTTTAAGCCGGAAATCACGTGCTTCTCCTGGCAGGGCGCTTACCAGGCAGTGAAAGGGGATCCCTGCATCCCGGGCACGGACATAAAAGGGAAGGATTTCATTGAAAGCAGCTCTTCTGGTCTTTTTCAGATCCCAGGCAACAAAGAGGAACTGATAACCCGGGTCGTCAAGGATCGCCCTGGTAAGGTCATTCCCTGAAGGGTCCTCTATTTTCAGCATTGCTCCGGAAAGTTCATTTGGATCTTCGACCCTCTGACCTATAAACTCCCACTGTGCCAGCCATACGGTATCATTCCAGGGATAGTCGGGCGTAAGGTACTCCTTTTCCTGCCCGGTAGTTTTGTTCCGGTAGGTGACATAAAACTTCACAGGAAGTGCTTCCGTCTGGTTCACCCTGTTCCCCACTTTCCACGCCATAAAGTCGATGACAGGCAGATGCCGGATACACCATAACGAAAGAGCTGTAAAGCTAACCGTTACAAGAAAGAGGATCACCCAACCGGCTTTTGGGGTAAGTTTCGGACGGAATTTATTCCTCCAGAGAAAGATGGGGATGATAAATCCCATCAGGATGAGGTTCTTGATAAAGGTGGCCAGGTTGGAGAGTTTAACGGCTTCTCCGAAGCAGCCGCAATCCGGCACAATGTTGTATGTGGCGTCGAAAAAGGTGAGGATCGTGAAAAATGTCATCATGGGCAGCAGTATCCATGATGTGGCACGTATCGCCAGGTTGAAAAGGAGGCTGACACCCAGCACGAACTCCAGTACGCAGAGGAAGACACTCAGGGTAAGTGCCGTTGGGATAGCCCATGGTGTACCGAAGGCAAGAAAATAGTCTTCCATCCTGAAAGCCGTACCAAGAGGGTCGATCCCCTTGACAAAACCACTGAAAATAAAAACGGTACCGACAAGTATCCGGAAGGAGGTCCTAAGTATTTTCATAGTCGAGTTTGATTAGTGCAAAGGCTGCATAATTGATGATGTCGTAATATCCGGCATCGATGCCTTCAGAGATGAATGTCTGTCCCTGATTGTCTTCAATCTGTTTGATCCTCATAAGCTTCATCAGGATGATATCGGTCAGGGAGCTGAGCCGCATGTTTCTCCAGGCTTCCCCGTAGTCATGGTTTTTATCAAGCATAAGTTGCTTTGCACGGAGGATATAATGGTCATAATGCGACAATGCCTGGTCGGCCGGGAGAGTGATATCGTTGCTTACACCCAGTTTAAGCTGGATGAGGGCGATGACCGAATAGTTCACGATGCCGATGAACTCGGGGCGTATTCCCTCACCGACCTTGCTGTTGCCGATCGAATCGATGCTTCGGATCCGCTGGGCCTTGATGTAGATCTGATCTGTGATGGAGGGTGCTCGCAACACTCGCCATGCGGTGCCATAGTCCTTGAGCTTCGATTGGAAGATGTCGCGGCATGCGGCAGTCACCGCATCGAATTGCTTCTCTGTCAGGTTCATCATGATACCGAATGGTGGAATAACGGTTTACGGAGCTCTAAAGTACACAATTCCCTCCAATCGGAAATAAAAAGCCTGTACCTTTGCAAAAAAACTACCACTGATTGTTTCTCGACTGCAGCCGCCGGAAGTTGGATCTGACCCAACCGGTGATCATGGGTATCCTGAACCTCGCTCCCGACTCATTTTTCGACGGAGGACGATATTCCTCCATTGATGCGCAGTTAAAGAGGGTGGAGACGATGCTGGCGGAGGGTGCCACGATCATCGACATAGGGGCTGTTTCGACCAGGCCTGGGGCTCAGCCGGTGTGTGAGTACGGAGAGATCGACCGGTTGTTCCCTTCGCTGCGGGCTGTCCGCCATGCTTTTCCCGACTGCCTGATCAGCGTGGATACGACACGGGCGGAGGTGGCGCGGGCCGCAATGGAGTATGGCGCCGACATCATCAACGACATCTCAGGCGGTTATTCTGATCCTCTGATGTTCCCTTTGGTATCGGAGCTTGATATCCCCTATGTTCTGATGCATATGCGGGGAACGCCGGAAACGATGCAGCATGATCCCCGGTATGACGATGTGGTGGGCGAGGTGAATGCCTGGTTTGATGAACGGCTTCAGGCAATGGGTACTTCTGCGCCGGGCAGGATCATCCTGGATCCGGGATTTGGATTTGGTAAAACGGTGCGGCACAACTACGAGATGTTGCAATCGCTTGAGCGGTTCCGCAGGCCCGGAATACCTCTGATGGCAGGGCTGTCGAGAAAATCGATGATCTGGAAAGTGCTGGGTACCACTCCGGAACATGCCCTGAACGGGACCACCGTACTGCATGCCGTCGCCCTGCTGAAAGGGATACAAATCCTCCGGGTCCACGACGTAAAAGAGGCCGTGGAGGTGATACAGCTCATTGCGGAGCTTCCGGCAGCGAAAAATGACGAAACCTGTTTTACTGATCAAGGGATATGATGATTGATCCATTTGTTTTCGGGGAATTATTCAAGGTCCGGATCATCGACATCATCGATATAATCCTCTTCACGGTCCTGCTTTACGAAATCTACAACCTGGTCAAGGGTACGGCAGCGATCCGGATCTTCATCGGACTGATCGCGGTCTATGTGATCTGGAAGGTCGTCAGGGTCTTTCACATGGAGTTGCTGGGAGAGATCCTGGGGCAGTTTATCTCAGTAGGATTCATCGCGCTGATTGTGGTCTTTCAGCCTGAGATACGACAGTTCCTGCTGCTTTTAGGCGACACGCGGATCATCCGGCGTTACGACCGCCGCTTCCTTTTCTGGAGGCTGGGGTTCCAGAAACCGGCAAGCCTGTCGGTCGACACGATTGTGAAATCGTGCAAGAAGCTCTCCGATACGGGGACGGGGGCCCTTTTCGTTATCACCCGTGAAAATGAACTGAAGTCTTATCTCGATACGGGCCAGATGATCGATGCAGTGGTGTCGGAACCATTGCTGGAATCTATCTTTTTCAAGAACAGTCCCCTGCACGACGGAGCCGTGATCATTACCGGTGAGGTCATCCGCGCGGCGCGGTGCATTATGCCTGTAAGCCATAGTCCGCTGATACCCTCCCATGCGGGACTGCGTCACCGGGCGGGGGTAGGCATCACGGAAAAATCCGATGCCCTTGCCATCATCATTTCGGAGGAACGGGGAATCATCTCCTATGCCATGGACGGGGTGCTCACCGAAGGAGTCTCCCCCGCAGGGCTGGCCGATCTGTTGCAACAGCTATTCAGCAAAAGCTGATCAGCGGGTGGTTGATTTCAGTGAATCCTCCTGCTGTTTCTTCTCGAATTCACGGATCATCTGCTCAGGCGATCTTCCCAGGTATTTCAGCGCCATCTGAGCATCATCGGCAAAATCGCTTTCCGGGTATTTTTCAACAAACAACAGGTAGGTCTCGCGGGCCTTGTCCAGATTCCGGAAAAGGTTTTCCTGCACATAGGCAGTAAAAAACATGGCCATGGAACTCCTCGGATGTTCGGGATATTCGCTGATAATCCGGGAAAAGAATCCGATGTCCTCCTTCCCATTGCCTGCTGTCATGGCAAGATTACCGGCCCGGAACAAAAAGTCCGGTGTGAGCGAGTCGCCGGGAAAATGGTCGGCAAATTCCGTGTAAAGAGCTACCAGGCTGTCGGCAGAAGTCTTACTGAATTCCGTTGCCGCAGATCCGAAAATCCTCTCCTCGGCATTCTCTATCTCCGTAACCTTATCGTTGCGTGCAGGTGTGCACGACACCCCCAACATCACAGGCAACCAAAACAAAACCAATCTTATTAAACGCATAATCCCCAATCACTAATAACTAATCACTAATCACTAATCAAATTCCCCGCTGTTTTCTGATCTCCTCATAGGCAGCATTGACCATCTGGAACTTTTCCGTGGCGGCTTTCCGGATATCCTCGCCAAGATGGGAAACCTTGTCGGGATGATGCTTTTTCGCCATATCCCGGTATGCCTTTTTCACTTCGTCGTTGGAGGCATCACGTGTGATTTCCAGTACATCGTAAGCCCAGTTGGCATTTTTCACGAACATGGCTTTGACCGACTGGAAGTCGGCATGGGAGATCCCCATGAAACCGGCGATCTGTTCAATCACCCCGACCTCTTCCGGGTCGTAGGTGTTATCCGCGGAGGCGATGCCAAACAGGTAGTGCAGGAGTTGGAGCCGCGATGCCGGGTCCATATACTGACCCACCTGCGTGCTGACATCCCTTATATTGATATCCTGCTTCAGGATCTCGCGCAGCATCATAATGAATCTGTTTCCCTCCTCTTCACCAAACTGTCGTATAAAGAAGACGCGGACGTATTCAAGTTCCGACCGGACCACCTTCTGGTCGGCCCGCATGACTGCTGCAGAAAGTACCAGAAGGCTCATGGCGAAGTCGCCCCTGGGATTTCCCTGGTAAGGATTCGTTTTTCCACCCTCGAACATGGAGCCGAGTGCAAAACCAAGGATCGCGCCGAGGGGACCGCCGAAAGCCCATCCCAGCCCCCCTCCGATCCATTTCCCATAGCCTTTTCCGCCGCCGAAGAAGGAGTTGCGCTGGTGTGGCCCGCCGGAAGGCGGAGGAGGCGGCGTTCCCGGGCCGGGGTTGCCTGGCGACCTTTTCTTCATGCTGAAAACGGAAAAGAGGAATATCCCCGCGACAATCAGAATGATGATGGTTGCTATATCCATAATCTTTAGCTGATATTTTCCGACAAAGGTAATCCGAATTCTTCTTCCATCCTGATCCCCATCTCTTCGAGACGGTTCAGCACCGGTTCGTATATGGATGGGATAACAGGAATATGTACCCCTGTTTCCTTTATCTGCCCG